>JAITMY010000153.1 GCA_031290755.1 Prevotellaceae bacterium | reverse complement strand
GGAGGCGGTGCGCCGCTGCACGCGCAAGCCGCTGGACGTGCACCTGATGGTGGCGCAGCCGGAGCGCTACCTGTCGCAGTTTCGCGCCGCGGGCGCCGACATCCTCACCGTGCACTACGAGGCCTGCCTGCACCTGCACCGCACGCTGGAGCAGATAAAGCTGCTGGGCATGAAGGCGGGCGTGGCGCTCAACCCCCACACCCCCGCGGGCGCCGTGGAGGAGGTGGCCTCCCTCGCCGACATGGTGCTGGTGATGTCGGTCAACCCCGGCTTCGGCGGGCAGCAATTCATCGAAAACTCCTATGGCAAAATCAGCCGCGTGCGCGAGCTGCTGCTGCGCAAAGGCTCCGCCGCCCTCGTGGAGGTGGACGGCGGAGTAACCCTCGCCAACGCCCCCCTGATAAGGAGCGCAGGGGCAGACGTGCTGGTGGCGGGCAGCCTCATCTTCTCGTCGCGCAACCCCAGGGAGGTCATCGCGCAGCTGGTGGGGGCAACCGCAGAGGCAACCCCTACGAGCATCTAAGTGTCAACCATCAACTATCCACTGAAAGAAATGATCAAGGCAGAAGGTATAACCAAGTCGTTTGGGGCGCTACAGGTGCTCAAGGGCATTAGCCTGAGCGTGGCGCAGGGCGAGGTGGTGGCCATTGTGGGCAGCAGCGGCGCGGGCAAAACCACGCTACTCGAAATTCTGGGCACGCTGAGCCAGCCCGACGGCGGGACGGTGCAGCTCGACGGGCTGGACGTCTTCTCGCTGGGCGCACGGGAGCTGTCGCGCCTGCGCAACCGCAAGCTGGGCTTTGTCTTTCAGTTCCACCACCTGCTGCCGGAGTTCTCGGCCTTGGAGAACGTTTGCATTCCGGCGTTCATTGCCGGCACCGACAAGCGCGAGGCCGAGGCCAAGGCGAAGGACTTGCTCGCCTACCTTGGCCTTGCGCACCGCATGGGGCACAAGCCCGCGGAGCTGTCGGGGGGCGAGCAGCAGCGCGTGGCCATAGCCCGCGCTATGGTCAACAGCCCGTCGGTGGTGCTGGCCGATGAACCCTCCGGCAACCTCGACTCGCGCAACAAGCAGGAGCTGCACGCGCTGCTGTTCCGGCTGCGGGAGGAGCGGGGGCAAACTATCGTTGTGGTTACGCACGACAAGGAGCTGGCCGGCATGTGCGACCGCACCATCACCATCAGCGATGGCCGGGTAGAGGGGGTTCAAGCGTAGGGGGGGATGGCGCCCGCCGTAGAGGTGCGCGGGCTTCTGCGCTTACTTTTGTATCAGCTCACCTACTTCCGTTAGGGGCAGCCCTGCGATGTCCGCCACTTCTTGCGGCGACATGCCTTTCTTCAGCAGGGCGGCGGCAATGGCAAGGGCTTTCTTTTGCTCGCCTTCCTGCAAGCCTTCCTGTTTACCTATGGCCATGCCTTTCTGCAAGCCTCTGGCTTCGCCTCGTGCCTCACCTCTGGCCTCACCTCTGGCCTCACCCCGCGCCTCGCCCCGCGCCTCGCCTTTGGCCTCGGAGTCCTTCACGATGGTGCGCTGGGTCATTATGGCGTCGCGGAAGCGGTCGTAGGTGATGAGCTGCGCCTTGGTGTAGGCGTTGCGCTCCACGTAGTCCAGCGCCTCCCGTATATCCTGCGCCTCCTTCAGGTCATCCGATATTTCCTCGGTGCCATCCTCTATCTCGGTGAGGAAGCGCAGCCACAGCACCTGTAGCTTCTTTTCGCTCAAGCTGGCGGGGGTAAACTTGGGCAGCTCCACAAACACAAACTCCAGCCCCTTGATTTGCTTCTCGGTGTTGTGGATGTTCACTATTTTGTAGTGGTGGTAGTACTCTGGCTGCGCCGGCTCGAACACCGTGTTCACCAAGTTCAGCGAGTACACGGGTTGCAGCAGCTCGTAGTCCTTGGACTTGTCCAGCTGCTTCACGTAGGCCTTGGAGGCGTTGAGCAGCACCCGGGTGGTGAAGCTCTTGGTCCACGCCATCTGCATCTCCACAATGAACTGCCGCCCCGTGGTATCGGTGCAGCGCACGTCCACAATGGAGTCCTTGAGCGCCGGGATTTCGGGTATCAGCTCCCCTGTTTCATACTTTATTGACGTAATCTTGTCCTCCAGCGGCAGCAGGCTGTTGAGCAGGCTCATGCACAGGTGCTCGTGCTCGCCAAAGATGCGCTTGAAGGTCAGGTCGTTTTTAGGGTCTAAGTAGCGTGCCATAGTCGTTGCGGGTTTAGGTTGTGCGGCAAAGGTAGCAAAAGTTTTGATGGTACCAAATTATTGTTGCGCCTGCCTTACGCACAAGCGGCCTTTGTACGCACGTACAAAGGCCGCTTAGCCAAGCGCTCAAAGCCCCCTACTGCTTCACCACCTTGGCCACCTTACTCCCTACCTTGATGATGTACGCCCCTGCGGCGTGCTGGCCCAGGTCAACTGCCGCTGCCCGGCTGCGCAGCAGCAGCGCACCGCCGAGGGTGTACACCTCCACCTCTGCGCCATCGGGGTTGTCGATGTACACAAGGCCGGCGGTGGGGTTGGGGTAGGTTTGTAGAGACGCTGCGCGCAGCGCCTCTACGGCGGTGCAGCACGGCGGGGTGGGTTCGGGCTCGTCGCCTACGCCCTCAATATGCAAGAAGTCCTTCCAGCCGGTGGCCGCTTGGTAGGCCGCCACGCTGCCCTTCGGCACGTAGAGCGTGCAGGCGCTCTTGCTCGTGCCGTCGAACATGTAGGCCTCGATGGCCTGCGGCACGGGGCAGAGGTTGGTTATCGAGGTCAGCGCCCCGCAGTCGGCAAACGCAAACGCGCCGATGCTGGTGGCGCCGCTGCCAAGGGCTACCGTGGTCAGCCCGAAGCAGTCGGAAAAGGCAAACATGCCGATGCTGTCCACGCTGTTGGGGATGGCGACGGAGGTCAGCCCGTGGCACTCGTAGAAGGCCATCTCGCCAATGGCGGTAAGGCCGTCGGGGATGGTTACCGCCGTCAGCCCGCTGCAACGGTAAAAGGCCACCGCGCTAATGCGGGTAACGCTGCTGGGGATGGCGTAGCTGCTGCCCGGCCTGCCGGCGGGGTAGGCCAGCAGCGTGGCCTTGTCTATGCTGAGCAGCACGCCGCCCTCGCTCACGTAGCCGGCGCTGCCGCCCTCCACCGCAATGTCGGTTAGCGCAGCGCAGCCGCCAAAGGCGCCCTCGCCGATGGCGGTAACGCCGCGGGGGATGACAACGGAGGTCAGCCCGTCGCAGCTGACAAAGGCGTCGTAGCCAATGCTGGTAACGCTTGCGGGGATGGCCACCGAGGTCAGCCCGCGGCAGAAGGAGAAGGCGCCCTCGCCGATGCTGGCCACGCTGCTGCCAAGGGCCACCGAGGTCATCCAGAGGCAGCCGTCGAAGGCGTAGTCGCCAATGGCGGTCACGCCATCGCCTACCACCGCCGCCTTTATGTGGCTTTGGTAGGGCGACCAGGGGGCGAAGATGCCGTAGTAGTCGTAGCTCTCCATTGCCCCCGCGCCGCCGATGGTGAGGGTGCTGTCGCTCGTGAGCGCCCACGTGCAGCTGCCGGTGGTGCCGCTGGCCACTGTTGTTGTTTGCGCCGTAGCGCCTATGCCCAGCAGCACTCCCGCTGCGAGCATCATTGTTGTCTTTCTGAATGTCTGGTTCATAGTACTAATAGATTAAGTTGTTTTTGTTTGCCTCCG
>JAITMY010000128.1 GCA_031290755.1 Prevotellaceae bacterium | reverse complement strand
AACAACACCACCCGCGTCATCATCAAGGTGAGGAAAGAGGCGGTGGCCAACGTGGTGCTCAACCACCTCTTCAAGCACACCGAAATGCAGTCGTCGTTTTCGGTCAACAGCATCGCGCTGGTGGACGGAAGGCCGCGCCAGCTCTCGCTCAAGGAGCAGATACACTACTTCGTGAAGCACCGGCACGAGGTGGTGGTGCGCCGCGCACAGTTCGAGCTGAGCAAGGCCGAAGAGCGCCTGCACATCCTTGAAGGGCTGCTCAAGGCCATTGACCACATCGACGAGGTGATAGCCCTCATCCGCGCCAGCGAAACCGGCGAGGAGGCCAAGCAGGCTATCAAGCAGCGCTTCGGCTTCACCGAGGTGCAGGCCACGGCCATCGTGGAGATGCGCCTGCGCTCCCTTGCCGGGCTGGAGCGCAAGCGCCTACAGGCCGAGTTCGACGAGCTTACCAAGCAGGTTATTGACCTCAAAGCGTTTTTGGCCAGCGAAGAACAGCAGGTAGCCCTCATCAAAGAAGAGCTACAGGACATTAAAAAACGTTACGATGACGGGCGAAAAACCAGCATCGTTTACGCCACCGAGGAGTTCAACCCCGAAGACTTCTACGCCAACGACGAAATGGTCATCACCATCTCGCACTTGGGCTACATTAAGCGCACACCGCTCAACGAGTACCGCACGCAGAGCCGCGGCGGCGTGGGCGCAAAGGGCGCTACCACCCGCGACGAGGACTTTATCGAGCACATCTTTGCCGCCACCATGCACAATACCATGCTGTTCTTCACCGAAAATGGAAGGTGCTACTGGCTCAAAGTGTACGACATTCCGGAGGGCACCAAAGTAACCAAGGGGCGCGCCATCCAGAACGTTATCAACCTCCAAGCGGGCGATAAGGTGAAGGCCTACATCAACGTGGAAACGCTTGAGGACGAGGCCTACATCAACAACCGCTACATCGTGCTCTGCACCAAGCGGGGCATCATCAAAAAGACGGTGCTGGAGCAGTACTCGCACCCGCGCCAAAACGGCGTGATTGCCGTCAACATCAAGGAGGGCGACCAGCTCATAGAGGCCAAGCTCACCAACGGCAGCAACGAAATCATGCTGGCCGCCCGCAGCGGTAAGGCGCTGCGCTTCAACGAAAGCAAGGTGCGCTCCATTGGCCGCACCGGTTCGGGCGTGCGCGGCATCCTCATTGGCATGGCCGACGAGCTGATTGGCATGGTATGCTTGGCGGACACGAGCGGCGAAATCTTGGTGGTGTCGGAAAACGGCTACGGCAAGCGCTCCGGGCTTGACCACTACCGCGTAACCAACCGCGGCGGCAAGGGAGTGAAAACCATCAACATCACCGAAAAAACCGGTAAGCTCATTGCCATAAAAGACGTAACCGACAGCAACGACCTGATGATAATCAACAAGTCGGGCATCACCATTCGCGTTCCCGTGTCCGACATTCGGCTGTCGGGGCGCGTGGCGCAGGGCGTGAAGCTCATCAACCTGCGGGGCAGCGATGCCATTGCCGCCGTTGCCAAGGTGAACAAGAGCGAGGAGCCGGCGGCAGTAGAGGGCGAGGCGCTGCCCGCGGTGGAAGAAGCCCAAGGCCACGAGTAATTTCGGAGAAGTATTTAGCCATAACATAAAACTATAACGCTATGAAAGTTTCAAAAAACAAAGTCGTTGAGCTGTCCTACCTGCTCACCGTTGACGGCGAGGAAGTGGACAAGGCAACGCCACAGGCGCCGCTGTCGTTTATTGTCGGCAAGGGAATGCTGCTGCCCAAGTTCGAGGCCAACCTTGAGGGCAAGCAGGCAGGCGACACCTTCCAGTTCATGCTCACCGCCGCCGAGGGCTACGGAGAGGAGGACGAGAACGCCATCATGGAGTTTCCCGCCACCTCGTTCATGGCCGACGGAGAGCTGGAAGAAAACTTGCAGGAGGGTAGCGTAATACCCATGCAGGACAACGCCGGGCACGTGTTTCAGGGCACCGTGCTGGAGGTGAAGGAGGACACCGTAGTGCTCGACTTCAACCACCCGCTGGCGGGCATGGATCTCAACTTCGAGGGCAGCGTCCTGTCGGTGCGCGAGTCCACCGAGAAGGAGCTTGCCAAGGGTATCGACGGCGGGTGTAGCTGCGGCTGCGATTGCGACGACGATGGCTGCGACTGCGACGACAAAGAAGATGGGTGCTGCTGCGGCGAACGCTGCTAAGCTTTTTCCAACAACATTTTAAACCTTTAAAACTACATTCATTATGAAAGCACTAAAAATTGGGCTGCTGGCGTTGGCGCTTGGCGTGGCAGCCAGCTTAGGCGCTGCCGAGCTGAAGAAGGGCGAAGCTGAGGTAACCTTTAAAACCAACATTGAAACTCAGCACTGCAAAAACAGGGTGGAGGATGCCATTTCCCGTAAAAAGGGCGTGGAGGACATGAACATCACCATCCCCGACGGAACGGTGTACATCAAGTACCGCAGCGACAAAACCAACGTGGAGACGCTGCAAAAAGCCATTGAAAAGTTGAACTACACGGTGGAGGTGGCGTCGTAAGGGGCGCGGTCAAAAGACAACAAGCACACTATGATGCAGCGAGTATATATTGACACATCGGTAGTAGGAGGGAATTTTGATACGGAGTTTGAGGCGGATACTATCCCTTTTTTCGATAGCGTAAGGCGAGGCGAAAGAGCCATTTTATTGCTGTCGGCGTGATGGGCAAAACAAGCCTCAAAGATTGTCGGCATATTGCTCTTGCGACCGTTAGCAAAGCAGATTTTTTAGTTAGCTGGAATTTTAAGCATATTGTAAACGAAGCTCGCATCGAAGGGTACAATGGTATAAATGTGCTACGAGGATATAATGCAATTGAAATATTAACCCCCAAAAAGTTAATAAACGATGAATACAATCGCTGAAATGCAGGCACCTGCGGCTGTCTCCGGTATGGTGCAAACGCTACGTGCTATCAGAGACAAGCTAAGTCTTGAGCATGTAAACATGACCGCTCGGGAAGAGTTGGAGTACTACGCGAAATTTCGCGAACGTGATGATTTTTGGCTTAAAGATACCTGTTCTCACATAAATGTTTAACCATTATTTTTTTTACCACATGAAAACAAACCTTCTCCTTGCCAGTGCGCTGCTGCTTGCTTCGTGCACTGGAAGCCGCGTAGATGAAGCCTTTCGGCAGGCGGCAGCCATTGAAAAAAGCATTAAGCTGCCCACGTTTGCGGCGGCAACGTTCAGCATCGCAGACTTCGGAGCGGTGCCTAACGACTCGCTGGCGCTGGGCCACGCGGCCATCAACGCGGCCATTGACAGCTGCTCGGCGGCGGGCGGCGGCACGGTGCTCGTGCCGCAGGGGGTGTTCCACACAGGGCCTATCACCCTGAAGAGCAACGTGAACCTGCACCTTGAGGAAGGCGCAACGCTCAAGTTCTCAACCGACCCCGCGCTGTACTTCCCCGCGGTGCTCACGCGCTGGGAGGGCATTGACTGCTACAACGCCCACCCGCTGATTTACGCCTACGAGGCGCAGAACATCGCCATCACCGGCAAGGGCACCATCGACGGCAGCGCCTCGCACGACAACTGGTGGCAGAAGAAAGCGTGGCGGCCGGGCCGCCAGCGGCTGCTGGCCTTCGAGCAAAGCGACACCCCGGTGGAGCAGCGCGTGATGACCGAGGAGGACGGCCTGCGCCCGCCGCTCATCAACCTCTACAAGTGCACCAGCGTGCTGCTGGAGGGCGTTACCCTCCGCAACTCGCCCTTCTGGGTAACCCACCCGCTGCTGTGCGACCAGCTGGTGGTGCGCAACCTCAACATCTACAGCCTTGGCCCCAACAGCGACGGCTGCGACCCCGAATCGTGCAGCAACGTCATCATTGAGGGCTGCCTGTTTGACACCGGCGACGACTGCATCGCCATAAAGTCTGGGCGCAACAACGACGGGCGCCGCTGGAACACGCCCAGCAGCAACATCATCGTGCGCCGCTGCAAAATGCAGGACGGGCACGGCGGCGTGGTCATCGGTAGCGAAATATCGGGGGGCTACAAGAACCTTTACGTGGAGGACTGCGAAATGGACAGCCCCGATCTTGACCGCGTTATCCGCATCAAAACCAGCACCTGCCGCGGCGGTACAATAGAAAACGTGTTCGTGCGCAACGTCAAGGTAGGGCAGTGCGGGGAGGCCGTGCTCAAAATCAACCTGCTGTACGACTCCAAGGAGGAGTGTCGGCGCGACTTTCCG
>JAITMY010000001.1 GCA_031290755.1 Prevotellaceae bacterium | reverse complement strand
CGCCCGACGTGTCCTGCGGGGGCAGGGCAAAGCCGTGCCCCGTGTAGGGCTGGCCTTGGCAGGTGGTGTCGCGCAGGGCAGTGTAGGCCTGTGGCTTGACCGTGCACCTCACCCGCTTGCGCGCCCCAGCGGGGTTTTCGCAGAGGGTGTCGCTTTCGAGGCTGACGTAGAGGGAGGTGTCGGCGACGACCAGCCAGCTGCCCACGTCTATCGGCGCGTCGTTGGCGGACTGGGAGGCGTACCAGCGCACCGCGGGGTGGTCTCCGCGCGGGGGCAGGGGCAGGCGCAGCAGCTCGCCGCGGCACAGGGCGAAGCTGTCGAGGGCAATGTCTGCCGCCGTAGCGTAGCGCCGCACGGCAATGGCAATGGGGGTTGACTCCATAGCGCTGGGGCAGGCGGTGGAGGATAGCCTCACGCGGTAGCTGCCGGCGTGGGCGCGCTCGGCGCTGGGCAGCACCGTGTCCTTGGCCGCGGAGGTGAAGCCGTTGGGGCCTTCCCAGGCGTAGCGCGTGCTGGGCATGGTTACGGCGTGGAGGGCTATGGCCTCGCCGAGGCACAGCGTGGCCTTGTCGGCCCAGGCCAACATGCCGGAGGAGAGGTTGAGCACCCTGATGCTTTGGAGGCTTTGGCGGCTACAGGCGTCGGTGAGCATGAGGTAGTAGGTTGCGCTGCGCCGCAGGCCCAGCGTGCTGGCGAAGGCGCCGGTGGCGTTCTCGGCAATGAGGCCGGTGCCCGTGAGGGCGGCCTCCTGCGAGGGGTAGAGGGCGTAGCGGTAGGGTGCGGTGCCGCCGGTGGCGCGGGCGACGATTTGCCCCTCGCTGTCGCCCGCGCCGATGCACACAAAGCCCTGCGTGGCCTGCATGTCGAGCGCTACGGTGGCCTCCTCGTACACCACGGTGTCGCACACCACGAGGCTGTTGCCCAAGCTGCCCATGTTGTAGTAGGAGGCGCTCTTGGCGGCGGCCACCATGATGATGTAGGTGCCGGGGGCCTGTAGTATAAAGGAGTCGGCCTCGCCGATGATGCGCTGGTCGTAGCCGGTGGGCTGGTCGTATCCCCCCGGCCCGCAGATGATTTTGAAGTAGGGGGCATAGGTGCTTGCGCCCCGCGCCGCCGTGCCGGTGGGCTTCACCACCAGCCCCTGGCAGGAGATGGCGGTGTCGCGCAGGCTGATGGAGTAGCGGTACACGTCGCTGTCGGCGGCGGTGGCCTCGAGCGCGTACTGCCCGCAGCCGTCGCTGATGCGGAAGTAGTAGCGCCCTGGCGGGAAGTGGGCAACCTGCGGGTAAGCGTACTGCCCCTGCGCGGGGTCGTAGCTGCCGTCGTTGGCGTAGAGGGTAACGGTGTTGCCGTGGTAGTTGCTGCTCAGCGTGAGCGTGTAGCCGTAGCCTGCGGCGTCGAGCGTATCCACCAGCTCAATAGTTGTTCCGGCGGGGAAGGCGCTGGAGTCGCGCCGGTGGAAGGCAATGGAGTAGGCCCTTCCGCTCAGCCCGCTGCTCACCCCGTTGGCGAAGGTGCCGACGTAGGGGTTGCCCGCGGCGTCGGCCTGCGCAATGGCCTTGGTGAAGGTCTGCCCGTCTGCCGTGGTGATGTAGGCGAGGTAGTCGCCAAAGGGCAGCGTGCCGGTGGTGTAGGTGCCAAAGGAGGTGATGCCCACGATGCTGTCCACGAGCGCTGCGGCGCCCGCGCCGGCGCTGGCGATGCGGATGCTGATGGGGTAGCAGGCAATGGAGAGGTAGTAGCTGAGCTCGAAGTTCCAGCAGAAGCCTCGCCCGCAGAAGGCGGTGGCGGTGGTGGTAACCACCGGCGCGGCGCCCGTGGCGTAGGCGGTTTGGAACTTGGCGGCGGGTAGCTGCCAGCTGCTTCCGCAGGGCGAGGTAACGTAGGCCTCGAGGAAGGGGCTGGCGGCGAAGTCCACGCCGTAGTAGTCCTTAAAGGTCTTCCCCGCAGGGAGCGCCAGCAGCTCGTAGTAGCTGGCGCCGTAGCCGTTGAGGGGCTTGGGGGCGCACAGGGGCTGCCCCACGAAGCCCACCTGCCAGCGTATGGGCGTGTCGTAGTCGTCGTAGCCAATCCACTCGGGGTTGGCGCCCGCGCTGGTGTTCAGCGAGGGGTAGGTGAGGTAGTAGGTGTTGCACGCAGGCTGCCACGTGGGGTAAAACGGGTAGTAGAGGTACAGGCTGTTGAGCGCCTCCGTGAGCTTGCTGAAGTCCAGCGCCCTGATGCTCACGGGCTGGGTGGCGGTGGATTGGCCGCAGTTGTCCACCACCTGAATCAGGTATTCGCCCGCGGGCAGGTCGGCCAGCACGTAGCTCGTGGCCGAGGTGGTGAAGGCGGTGGCGCCCGCGTAGGCCGCGGGGGCGGAGAGTAGCTTCACGGTGCGCGGGGTGCTGCTGCCGCCCATGCTCACGCTGATTTTGCCGTAGCCGCCGGCGCAGCCTAAGGAGTTGCGGGCGGTGGCCACGGCGCAGGTGGGCGGCGTGTAGCTGCCTGCCACCGCCACCTGCGCGGACTTGGCAACGTTGGCCGCGCCGCACATCGCCTCTACCAGCACGGTGTACGTGCCCTGCGGCATGTTGGTGAAGCTCGGCGAGGTTTGCCCCTGCGCGTAGGCCGCCACGCCCGGCAGGCTGTAGCGGATGCCGCTCAGGCTGTCCAATCGGCTGCCGGACAGCTCTACGGTGAAGCTCCCGCTGGCAAAGCAGCTTGAGGGTTGCACGTTGGCCACCGCCACCGCCCAGTCTGCGCACTGCGCCGCCGCGCCCGTCGGGGCGCTCGCGGCCAGCAGGCAGCACAGCAGCGGTATGCGAAAGCGGAAAAGCCTACCCATGAGCTTCGGTGGTGGGGGGTTAAGGTTTGGGCAGGGTAACGTGCAGCAAGTCTATTCGCGAGGCGGAGGTCTTGAGCACGCGCACCTTGAAGCCGTCCAGCTCCAGCACCTCGCCGGTGCTGGGGATGCTCTCGCTGCGGAAGATGATGAAGCCTGCCAGGGTCTCGTAGGCGTCCGACTCCTCGATGCCGAGGTTGTACTTCTCGTTGAGGTAGGCCACCTCCAGCCGTCCGGCAAAGACAAATTCGTTGTCCGAGAGCTGCTTCTCTATCAGGTCGTCCGAGTCGTGCTCGTCCTTTATCTCGCCGAAGATCTCCTCCATCACGTCTTCCATTGTAACCATGCCCGCCGTGCCGCCGAACTCGTCCACCACCACGGCAATGGACTTGCGGTTCTTGATGAACGAGGCCAGCAGCTTTTGCGCCGACATGCTTTCGGGGACAAAGTCCAGCGTGATGAGCATGTCCTTCACGCTGGCGTAGGACTTGAACAGGTCGGTTGACCTCACGTAGCCGATGATGTTGTC
>JAITMY010000200.1 GCA_031290755.1 Prevotellaceae bacterium | reverse complement strand
CGTTTACGCCGACCTGCGGCGCCGCGCCGCCGAGCACGCCGTAGGCCTGAGCCGCGAGGGGTACGCCATAGGCGGGCTGGCGGTGGGCGAACCCGCCGAGCAAATGTACCAAATGATTGAGGTGGTCAACGAAATTTTGCCCAAGGACAAGCCGCGCTACCTGATGGGCGTGGGCACGCCAGAAAATCTGCTGGAGGCCATCAGCAGAGGGGTTGACATGTTCGACTGCGTGATGCCCACGCGCAACGGGCGCAACGGGATGCTGTTCACCTCGCAGGGCATCATCAACATACGCAACCAAAAGTGGAGCCGCGACTTTTCGCCCATTGACGAGGCTGCGCACACCTTTGTGGACACCACGTACAGCAAGGCCTACCTGCGCCACCTGTTTGTGGCAAGCGAAATGCTCGGTGCGCAAATCGCAAGCCTGCACAACTTGGGCTTCTACCTCTGGCTGGTGCGCGAAGCGCGGGCGCACATTGCGCAGGGAACATTTTCCGAGTGGAAGCGCAGCATGGTAAAAAAAGTATCAACCCGAATGTAAAGCAACCTAATTGACGTATGAAAATTATAGACTGGTACATCATAAAAAAGTTCGTGAGCACCTACGTTTTCGCCATCCTCGCAATGACGATCATCATCATCGTTTTCGACACGAGCGAAAAAATAGACGACTTCGTAACCAAGCAGGCGCCCCTCGAATCCATTATTTTCGACTACTACATCAACTTCGTGCCGTTTTTGGTGAACACATTCAGCGCCCTGTTCACGTTCATTGCCGTTATCTTCTTCACCTCCAAAATGGCCGGCCACACTGAGATTGTGGCCATGCTCTCCAACGGCATCAGCATGGCTCGCATCATGCGCCCGTACTTGATTATCGCCTTTTTAATCGCGGGGTTCAACTGCTACTTGGCCAACTTTGTAATCCCCTCAGCCTCGGCACGCCGCTACAACTTTGAAACGAAGTACATCAAAAGCGCCTACCAAAATCGAGACAAGAACATTCATCGGCAAATACAGCCGGGCAACTTTGCCTACTTTGAAAACTTCAACGTCCGCAACCAAACGGCGTACAACTTTTCGCTGGAGAGCGTTGCCGACAACAAGCTGCAATCGAAGCTCACCTCCAGCGAGGCCGTTTGGGATACGGCGCAAAATGCGTGGCACGTTTCGCGCTACGTCATGCGCATCTTCACCGACAGCGGCGAGGTGGTGCAGCGGGGCGACGCCCTGGATACGGCAATTAGCTTCACGGGGAAAGACCTCTCGGTGCGCGTGAACAAAATCATAGAAACCATGTCCTACGGCGAGCTGAACGACTACATCGCCATGCTGGAGCTGCAAGGCGCCACGAATGTCAACGAGGTGCTCATCGAAAAGCACAAGCGGGTGGCCTACCCCATGGCCAGCATCATCCTTGCCGTCATTGGCGTGGCGATGTCGTCGCGCAAAATGCGGGGCGGCATGGGGCTGCACATCGGCTTGGGCGTAGGCCTCAGCTTCGCCTACGTCCTGTTCCAGCGCTTTAGCGAAATGTTTGTGCAGGGCGACCTGCTTTCGCCTGCCGTAGCCCTGTGGGTGCCCAACATCTTATTCATGGTCGTCGCCATTTGGCTCTACAAAGCAACCCCAAAGTAGCCCCACCATACCTAACGTTTTACAACATAGAAAAACTTCACCGTGCATCGAACATCCAACATAGAAACCAAAAACAGGCGGGCAGCCTTCGATTACGAGCTGCTGGAAACGCTTACGGCAGGCATCGTGCTCACCGGCACGGAGATAAAAGCCATCCGCGAAGGCAAGGCCTCCCTCGCCGATTCGTACTGTTTTTTTGCCAACGGCGAGCTGTGGGTAAAAAACATGAACATCGCAGCGTATCGCTTTGGCAGCTGCAACAACCACAGCGCCAAGCGCGACCGCAAGCTGCTGCTCCAGCGGCGCGAGCTGCAAAAGTTGATGCGCAAAACCAAGGAGAAGGGCTTTGCCCTCATCGCAACCCGCCTGTTCATCAACGAAAAGGGAAGGGCTAAGCTGGAGGTTGCGCTGGCGCGGGGCAAAAAATCCTACGACAAGCGCGAAAGCATTAAGGAGAAAGACCTGCGGCGCGAGCTACAGCGCAGCAGCTAAGCAGCGCTACAGGTTCGAGGCGTCGCCCCTACAAAACGTTTAGGAGCTGCTCCTTTATCTTTTCCAGCTCGTCCTTCATGTTCACCACAATGCGCTGTATGCGGCTGTCGTTGGCCTTGCTGCCCAAGGTGTTGATTTCGCGCCCCATTTCCTGCGCAATGAAGCCCAGCTTGCGCCCTGGCGCCTCCTCGCCTGCCGTTTGCGCAAAGTAAGCGCAGTGGCCGCTCAGGCGGGTTTTCTCCTCGGTGATGTCCAGCTTTTCCAAGTAGTAAATCAGCTCCTGCTCGAAGCGATTGGCATCGATGGTGGCGGCGCCTACGCCCCGCAGGGCTTGCCGCAGGCGCTCCTTCGCAGCCTCGATGCGCTCTTGCTCCAGCGGCGCTACCTGTAGCAGCAGCGCCTCAATGAGGGCTACGCGCTGCAAGATGTCGGCCATGATGTGGGCGCCCTCGCGCTCGCGGAACTCCACAAACGCCTGCACGGCCTTGTCCAGACAGGCCAGCGCGTGCTGCTGCTCGACCTCGCTGGCCTCCGCCGCGGCAGCGCTCACCACCTCGGGCAGGCGCAGGATTTCGGCCACGGGCACCGGCTCGCCCAGGGCGGCCAGCAGCGGCTTCAGCTGGTGGTAGTAGGCCCGAAAGGCCGCCTCGTCGATGCTCGCCACCAGCGGCGCGTCGAAGTTTTTGACGGTAAGCTGCACGTCCACCTTGCCGCGCTGCAAGGCGGTGAGCCGCCGCCGCACCTCCACCTCCAGCCGGTAGTACGCCGGCGGCATTTTGATGGTTAAGTCCAGCTGCTTGCTGTTGACGGAGCGCAACTCCACGGCGATTTTCTTTTCGCCTCCGGTTTCGACCCTGCCGTAGCCGGTCATTGATTGGGGCATAATTTCAAAGTTAAAGGTTAAAGGTAAAAGGTAAGGGCGTTGTGCAAGGTTCAGCGCCCTGCGCTACAAAAAAAGCGGCTGCGCCGCAGGGCGCAACCGCTTTCCTTCAGGCTAAGCTGGTAGCCGTTGCCGTACGCCTGCGGTTTACTTCACCGTGGCCATGTGCGCGATGAGCTCCAGCACCTTGTTCGAGTAGCCCCACTCGTTGTCGTACCACGCCACGAGCTTCACGAAGTTGGCGTTGAGGGCAATGCCGGCCTTGGCGTCGAAGATGGAGGTGCGCTTGTCGTGCAGGAAGTCGGTCGAAACAACCTCGTCCTCTGTGTAGCCGAGCACGCCCTTCATGCTGCCGTCGGCGGCCTTCCGCACGGCGGCCTTAATCTCGTCGTAGGTGGCAGCCTTAGCGAGGCGGCAGGTGAGGTCAACCACAGACACATCGAGGGTGGGCACGCGGAGGGACATGCCGGTGAGCTTGCCGTTGAGGGCAGGTATCACCTTGCCTACGGCCTTGGCCGCGCCGGTGCTTGAGGGGATGATGTTGCCCGCGGCTGCACGCCCGCCGCGCCAATCCTTGGCCGAGGGGCCGTCCACGGTTTTCTGCGTGGCGGTGGTGGCGTGCACGGTGGTCATCAGGCCTTCAACGAGGCCGAAGGTGTCGTTGATAACCTTGGCCAGCGGCGCGAGGCAGTTGGTGGTGCACGATGCGTTGGACACGATGGCCTGCCCGGCGTAGGTGTCGTGGTTCACGCCGCACACGAACATGGGGGTGTCGTCCTT
>JAITMY010000139.1 GCA_031290755.1 Prevotellaceae bacterium | reverse complement strand
TGGGTGAACGTGGATGCCGACCAATCTACCAGCAGCGCCGGTAGCATCACCGGCTACCTGCTGCCTAACCAAGTTGCCAACAAGGTGCTTATCAACCTGCCACAGGCCGAAAAGAACTTCTACCTGCGCATTGCAGCTGGAGCGACTGCGCTGGTTAGCCCCACGGCCAACCGTACCGACCATGTGAACGTGCACAGCGTGAAGTACTACAGCCCCAACTCGGCATCCGTGCTGGTAGCCAGCGTAGCTATAACCGGCCTGCAACCCGTTTACACCGGCGACACGCTAAGGTTGGGCGCTGACTGCCAGCCCGGAGACGCCACCAGCAAGGCGCTTAGCTGGACGTCCAGCAACACCGCCGTAGCTACGGTAACAGGTGGTGTGGTGGTGGCCCTCACAGCCGGCACCACCCGCATTGCCGCTACCGCTGCTGATGGCGGCGGGGCAACGGACACGGTTACGGTTACGGTTGCGCAGCGCATTTCGGTAACGACTGTCAACATCCTCAACGTACCAACAACGGGAGCTCAGCTGCGCATTGGCGACTCGCTACAGATACAGTACGAGGTGCTGCCTGAAAACGCTACGGATAAGACGGTAACCTTCTCCTCGGCAAATCTGGCCGCAAGCGTTAGCGCTACAGGCGTGATAACGCCCCTGCTTAAAGGCTGGGCAGAGATACACGTTACGTCCAACGACCCTGCCCACATAAGTGCTATTGCCGACATTCAGGTGCTCAACCCTGTGTATGCAGGCGGCGAGCCGGTGGTTGAAGAAGGCGCTCCCAAGCTGCCCATGCTGTTCAGCGCGCGCACGGCATTAAGCCCCACGGTGAAGACAGCTGAAGACAAGCTCGACGAAACTTGGGCAAAAAACAAGTGGTTTGAGTTTGCCGTAACCGGCCTTCGCGCAGAGAAAACCAACGATAGCGCCCAGTACTATAACATGTCGCGTATGCAGGGTGTTTACGCTAACGAAGTAGAGGAGAACGGTGCTACTGCCGACTTTGCCAACATTGGCCTGAAGACCACCAAGGCCGCAGGGCGTCAAACCCGCCTGATATTTGCCTACGACGGCGTGCTGGATTCGCTCAAGCTGGGCATTGTGGTTGGAGGGTCAACCTATCCCTCCACCGTAGCCGTTCAGGAATCGAACGATGGCCTGTCGTGGAACGAGCTGTTCTACATCTGCAACGCCGCTTCCTCCATTAAGGAGAACGAGCCGTCCAACACGTGGATTCAGCTTACTGAAAACGTGTACACCTACCCTGTTATCACGGGCTTCAACCCCACGTCGCGCTACATCAGGCTGTGGCAGCTGGAGTCAGGCGCTGCATCGGGCACCTCACACAACATCTACCTCGATGGCATTTGGCTCTACGGCGCCGCGGGCAGCACTCCTGACCCCTGCGATGCTAACCCCAACGGCCCCGGCTGCGGCGAAACCGGCATTGCTCAGGACAACGTAGCCGACCACGGCGTTGCGGTGTACCCGAACCCTGTTGGCAGCACCCTGTACCTGTCCGGCGCCAAGGCGCTGAGCAAGGTAGAGGTAGTGTCGCTGGCCTCGGGCGCCAAGGTGAAGAGCGCGGTGTACGCAGGCGTTACCGCCGCCGAGGTGCCGGTGAGCAGCCTCACCGAGGGCGCCTACCTTGTGCTGGTGTACGTAGAGGGCAGCAGCAAGCCTCAGGTGGTGAAAATTACCAAGCAGTAGGCTTCACAACGCAGACGTAGAACGTAGCGAGTAGATAGAAACTCTGCCTTGTATAGCGCAATTGCTAAACAGGGCAGGGTTTTGTTTTAGATTAGGTCTTTGAAATGCTGGTTTACATGCTTTGGAATTAAGGCAAAAAATGTTACCTTTGTGCTATGCCGGCGTGGCCGGCAATATGGTGGCCTACGCTTGCAAGCGCTCGTTCGAGTTAGGGTTTGAGGGCGTTGTTAGCTTTACGGCAAAGACTAAGCTCATCGAACACTACCAGAAGACGTTGGGGGCAACCCTTATTTCTTCGCAGCAGATGGCTATAAATACGCCGCAGGCAAGGATTTTGGTCAAAAAGTATTTTCCTAACTTTATAAAAATAGAATAGCTATGATGACAAAAGAAAGAAAATATCGAGAACGAGAGGAGCTGGAGGATATGGAGTACATTGAAGTTATCCCTCCGACCGAAGAAGACTCGCGCTACTTTAAGGCTTACTTTGAGGCGTATAGAGCGCAGCAAAAAGGTGAACCTTTGACGGCAGAGCAGCAAGAGGTGTTGGCAGAAGCTGCCAAGTGGCAGCAAGTGCGGCAAGTGGCGTAGCCGCTCGCACTGCCGCAGCGATTAGCGTGTAAACCAATATAGATAGAGGATTACACGTTTTTTTTTGAACCATTAACCATTAATAATAGACCATTTTATGCAAACATACTTACAAAAGATATTGGGGCTGTGCCTGCTGCTGCTGGGTTGGCACGCGGCCTTGGCCGAGCCGCTAAGCGTTTCGGGCGTGGTGCGCGACGAGGCCGGAGCGCCGCTGGTGGGGGTGAGCGTGGTGCTCAAGGGCACCACCAAGGGCGTCATGACCGACCCCAACGGCGCCTACGCCATGGCGGCGGAGGACAACGGCACGCTGGTGTTCTCGTTCATGGGCATGAAGAGCGAGGAGGAGCCTATAGGCAACCGCGCCCGCATTGACGTAACGCTGCGCGAGCTGGCCAAGGAGCTGGACGACGTGGTGGTGATTGGCTACGGCACGGTGCGCAAGCGCGACCTGACGGGGGCGGTGGCCTCGGTCAAAACCTCCGACATCGTGGGCGTGCCGACTTCCAACCCCCTCAACGCCATTCAGGGCAAGGTGGCCGGCATGGACATTGTCAGCTCGTCGGGCAACGCAGGCGCGGGCGTGGACATCCGCATCAGGGGCAACCGCTCTATTGTCGGCGCCTCGGAGGGCAGCGACCGCAACAAGCCGCTGTTTGTGATTGACGGCGTGGGCGGTGGCAGCTACGACGACCTCAACCCTGCCGACATTGAGAGCATTGAGGTGCTCAAGGACGCCTCGTCCACCGCCATCTACGGCTCGCAGGGCGCCAACGGCGTGGTGCTCATCACCACCAAAAAAGGCATTGCCGGGCAAACCCGCGTGGCCTACGACGGCTACTACGGCGTTAACGGCCTTGCCGACTACCCCGAACCCCGCATGGGCGAGGCCTACATGCAGCTGTATCGCGACGGCTACCGGATTAAGCAGCTGCGCAATACCGGCACGTGGCCGAGCAACAGCCAAGCTTCGGACGACTTGGTGTTTACCAACCAAACGGAGTACGCGGCCATGCAGTCCGGACAGTGGGTCAACTGGGTTGACGAGATGCAGCGCAACGCCACGCAGCAAAGCCACAGCGTGTCGGTGCGCAGCGGAACGGAAAAAACCAAGGCGTTCATGTCGCTCAACTACTACGAGCAGGAGGGCACGGTGAAGCTCAACGATGCGCAGCGCGTAACCGCCCGCCTCAACCTCGACCAAACGGTGAACAAGTGGTTTAAAGCCGGACTCTACTCGCAATATACCTACTGGAACATCAACAACCGCTCCGAAAGCGCCCTCAAAAACGGCCTCACGGCTCGGCCTTACGGTACCCCCTACGACGAAAACGGCAAAGTAAACATCTACCCCGTGCCTGGGCTGACCGACTTCCTCAACCCCATGCTCGACGAGTACAACAGCGAGCTTTACGCTAACAACGTGATGCGCCACCGCGTTTCGACCTCGGCCTACGCAGAGCTGAACCCCATAAAGCAGCTCAAGCTGGTGTCGAACCTCGGCGCGAACATCAGCTACCAGCGCACCGGCGTTTACACCGACTCCATCTCTACCGATGTAGCACTGGCCAACAAAAACAGGGTGCAGTACAACTCCAGCATCGGCAACTCGCTGAAGTGGGAAAACGTGCTCACCTTTAAGGAAACGTTTGCCGAAATTCACTCGCTCACTATCATTGGCGTGAACAGCAACAGCTGGTCGGTTAGCGAGCAGAGCAACCTGTCGGGGCGGAACGAGCTTATCCCGTCGAACCTCTTCTACAAGGTCGGCGACTTAGACCAGTCGTCGCTGGTGGTGAGCACGCCCTACACGGCCTCCACCGGCATTTCGTGGGCGGGTAGGGTAGAGTATGCGCTGATGGACAAGTACCTGTTTATGGCCAGCGTGAGGTGGGATGCCTCCTCGCGCCTGCCCCAGCACTGGGACTACTTCCCCGCGGTCTCGGCGGCATGGCGCATCAGCGACGAAAAGTTTATGCAGGGCGTTGACCCGCTGAACGACCTGAAGCTGCGCGTGAGCTACGGCGTTACCGGCAACTCCGGCATCGACGAGTACGGCACCCAGAGCCTTGCCGAGCTGGTGGTAGATAAGTTCGCCTACGGCGACGAGGCCGCAAAAACCTACGGCTTCAGCTCCACCATTGGCAACAAAGAGCTGGGATGGGAAAAAACCGCCGCCCTCAACGTTGGCTTGGATGTGAGCCTGCTCCGAAGCCGCGTTAACCTTACGCTCGACGCGTACAACTCCGATACCTACGACCTGCTCATGTCGCGCACCATTGCCACCATTGCCGGCGGCAGCGGAACCACGCCCTTCACCACCTACCAGAACATTGCCAAGGTGAACAACAAGGGCATAGAGGTTACGCTCAACACGGTGAACATAGACACGCGGGGCTTTAAGTGGACCAGCACGCTGACCTTCTCGAAGAACAGCGAGCAGATAACCGAGCTATACGACGGGCAGGATAAAATCATCAACTCCACGAACAAGCTTGTGGTGGGCTACCCCATAAAGTCGTTCTACGACTACCAAAAAATCGGCATCTGGCAAACCAGCGAGGCCGAGCTGGCCGCTAAGTACGGCGCTCTGCCGGGCGACATCAGGGTGGCCGACCTTGTAGCCCTTGACGAGAACGGCGACGGAACAATTAGCGATGCCGAACGATACCACATCACTGTTGACGACCAAAGCGTGATAGGCTCGCAGGTGCCCTCGTGGATTGGCGGCTTCAGCACCACCTTCTCCTACATGGGCTTCGACCTGTCCGCCTCGTTCATTATGCGCTGGGGGCAAATGATAGAAGCGGAGTTCCTTGGCCGCTACGACATTGAAGCCGTAGGAGGCAACACCAACGGCCCTGCCTACTTTAGCTACTGGACGCCCGACAACCCCACCAACGACTACCCAGCGCCGGGGCGCACGAAATCAAGCGAGCCGTACTTCGGTACGCTGAGCTTTGTTGATGGCTCGTACTTCAAGTTCCGCACGCTTACGCTGGGCTACACGCTGCCGACGAAGCTGGCGAAAGCCATCAGGCTCGAAAGGCTGCGCGTGTACGCCACGGGCAACAACCTGTTCACCGTGGCCAAAAGCGACCTCATTCAGCACTACGACCCCGAGCGCGGAGGCTCCGAAAAGTCGCCGTTGAGCAGGCAGTTTATTGTAGGGCTTAATTTTGAATTTTAGCATAACATCGTAAAAATAATTTGCACTATGAAGACAACAATACTATACGCAACGAAGCTGCTTGCCGCCGCAGGCATGGCGGTGGGCTTGAGCGCCTGCATTGCCGACTTGGAGGAGTACAACCCCAGCGGCTTCACGGCAGATAACGTGTTTGCCTCCGAAGAAGGGCACACCGGGCTGGTAAACCTTTGCTACTCGCAGCTGCGCAAGGAATTCTACGGGCGCGAAAATCCGGTAGGCTTAGCGATGGCCGGCACGGATATTTGGACGGACTCGCCCGGCAGAGACGGCTACTTCCCCACGGGGCAGTACGGCACCAAGCTCAACTCCTCCAACGAGGGGCTGATGAAAAACTGCTGGGAGCGCCTTTACATCCCCATCAACAACTGCAACGCTGCCATTGAGCGGGGCGCCACTGCCGCCTACGGCAGCGAGGAGCTACGGGCTTCGCGAATAGCCGAGGCGCGGTTTCTGCGGGCGTTCTACTACTGGCACATCGTGGAGCAGTGGGGCAACGTGGTGCTGCGCATGGAGGAGACCAAGGAGGTGGTGAAAACCGCCCAGCGTAGCCCCGTGCGCGACTTCTACGAGCG
>JAITMY010000055.1 GCA_031290755.1 Prevotellaceae bacterium | reverse complement strand
GGTGTGCACGCGCCCCTGCGTCTCCGTTTGCGGCACGCGCTGCACGCGGTGCACGCCGCTTTCGTACTTCAGCACGCCGTACACCTTGTCGCCCGAAACCTTCATCACCACCTCCTTGTAGCCGCCCACCGTGCCCTCGGAGAACGAGGTTACCGCCAGCCGCCAGCCCTTGCCCTCGGCGTACTTGCTGTACATGCGAAACAGGTCGCCTGCGAAAATGGAGGCCTCATCGCCGCCCGTGCCGGCGCGAATTTCCACGATGGCGTTCCGGCTGTCCTGCGGGTCGGCAGGCACCAGCATCAGCTTGATGTCCTCCTCCAGCTGCGGCTGCCTTGCCTCCAGCAGCAGCAGCTCCTCACGCGCCAGCTCGCGCATGTCGGCATCTTTTTCGTTCACCAAAATATCCCGCGCCGCCTCAACGTTGCTCAGCAGGTTGCGATACTCGTCGCAGGCCTTGACAATAGGCGCCAAGTCGCGGTACTCCTTGCTGAGCGCCACGTACTTCTTCATATCGGCAGTAACGACAGGGTCGGCCAGCTGCTGACCGATTTCCTCAAACTTATGCTTCAAGCCTTCCAGCCTGCCCAAAATGGTATTTTCTGACATGGTTTTGTATTTTTCTTCCGCAAAGGTAATGTTTTTCTCTTGAATAAAAAAAGTTGAACGTGAAGGAGCCGAGCGGGGAAGCTTTCCTAACGCTTAGGAAAGCAGTTTTACGGGGAAAGTTGCAGCAGAATGTTTTTTTGATACCTTTGCGGGGTAAAAAAAGCATAGCACACAAACATTATGGCACAGGTTAGCAGCACAAAGGCATTGAAAATCCTCCTCTACCTCCTCCTCGCCGCCACCACCGCAGCCGCCGCGGAGGAGGGTGGGGCGCAGGCGCCCCCCTACGACCTTGTTGTGGCGCAGGACGGCAGCGGCGACTACGCCACCATTCAGGAGGCGGTTAGCTCCGTGCGCGACTACCGCCCCGAGGGGGAAACGCGCATCCTCATCCGCCGCGGCGTGTACCGCGAAAAGCTGGTGATTCCGGCCAACAAAACGCACATCACGCTGGTGGGCGAGGACGTGGCGGAGACCATCATCACCCACGGCGACCACGCGAACATGAACCGCATGGGGACGTTCAAGACCTACACGCTGCTCGTGCTGGGCAGCGACTTCAGGGCGGAGAACCTCACCATCGAAAACAGCGCCCCGCAGCTGGGGCAGGCCGTGGCGGTGCACGTGGAGGGCGACCGGGCGGTGTTTGCCCGCTGCCGCCTGCTGGGCAACCAGGACACGCTGTTCACGGGCAACGGCGACAGCCGCCAGCTCTACCACCGGTGCTACATCGAGGGCACCACCGACTTCATCTTCGGCCCGGCCACCGCGTGGTTTGAGCAGTGCACCATCAGGAGCAAAAAGAGCTCGTACATCACGGCGGCCTCCACCCCCGCGGGGCGCGAGGTGGGCTACGTGCTGCACCGCTGCACGCTCACCGCCGACTCCGCCGCCGAGCAGGTGTACCTTGGCCGCCCGTGGCGCGCCCACGCCGCGGTGCTCTTCATGCGCTGCTCGCTGGGCGCCCACATCCGCCCCGCGGGGTGGCACAACTGGGGCGACCCGCAGCGCGAGCTCACCGCCCGCTACGCCGAATTTCAAAACACCGGCCCCGGCGCCGACACCACGCAGCGCGTACCGTGGGCGCGGCAGCTCACCCCGCAGGAGGCTGCCCGCTACACCCCCGAAAGCGCCCTGCAAGGCTGCGACGGGTGGACAGGGTGGCAAGGGGTAATGGACAACTAACAGCGGACAAGTTCAGGGGCGCAGCGCGTGCGCCCCTGAACTTTTTTTTGCCAAAACCGAAAAAAGCTGTACCTTCGCCCAACACGTAACCAAGCAGCTTATGGAAATCTACTCGGCCACACGGGGCCTCTACCCCCACGTTTCGGTGGACTGCGTCATCTTCGGCTTCGATGGGCAGGCGCTCAAGGTGCTCCTGATGAGCCGCCGAGACGAGGCGCACAACAGCGGGTACAACGACTACAAGTTTCCCGGCAGCCTCGTTTACGCCAACGAAGACTTGGACACGGCGGCAGTCCGCGCTGCGCATGACATCACGGGGCTGCGCGACCTCCGCCTGCGGCAGTTCCGCACCTTCGGGGCGCCCGACCGCGCCAGCAGCCCCCGCGACAAGCGGTGGCTCGAAAACGCCACCCGCCAGCAGGTGGGGCGCATCGTTACCGTAGGCTACCTCACGCTCATTAAGATGGGCGAGGAGGTGCGCTCCTTCGGCGAGGACTACAACGTGGCGTGGTTCGACGTGGGCGACAGCACCGTGCAGCTGGCCTTCGACCACCCCCTCATCCTCGCCGAGGCGCTGCGGGAGATACGCCGGCAGGTGGCAAGCCGCCCCGCCGTGGTGTTCGACCTGCTGCCCCCCAAGTTCACCGCCCGCGAGCTGCGGGCAGCCTACAGCGCAATATTCAGCCGCACCTACGACGTGCGCAACTTCAACAAAAAGTTTATCGAAAACGAGCCGCTCATCGTTGCCCTTGACGAGAAGGAGCGCAACGTCAAGCACCGCGCGGCCCGCTACCTCCGCTTCGACCGCAAGGCTTACGCACGACAGCTAACCATTGACAGCTAACCACACCATGCAAATCGCCATCATCAAGTACAACGCAGGCAACATCTTTTCGGTGGAAAACGCCCTGCGGCGCATCGGGCAGGAGGCCGTGCTGACGGACAACCCGGCGGCGCTCCGCGCGGCAGACAGGGTCATCTTCCCCGGCGTAGGCGAGGCCTCGACCACCATGCGCTACCTGCGCGAGCGGGGGCTGGACGAGGTTATCCGCAGCCTGCGGCAGCCGGTGCTGGGCATCTGCATTGGCCTCCAGCTGCTGTGCGCCCACTCCGAGGAGGGCGACACGCCCTGCCTCGGCATCTTCGGCGAGCGGGTGCGCCTTCTCCGCGCCGAGGGGCTGAAGGTGCCCCACATGGGCTGGAACACCGTGGAGGCCACCGCCCCCGCCGAGCCGCTCCTCGCGGGGCTGGGCGCGGCGCCCTACGCCTACTACGTGCACAGCTACGGCGCCGAGGTGGGCGCCAGCACCATCGCCACCACCACCTACGGGCAGCCCTTCAGCGCCGCCCTGCGCCGAGGGAACTTCTACGCCGTGCAGTTCCACCCCGAAAAAAGCGCCGAGGTGGGCGAGCGGCTGCTGCGCAGCTTCCTCGGCGCCGAAGTATAAACCTTAACCTGTGAAGCCATGCTTGCCAAGCGTATCATTCCCTGCCTCGACATCCGCAACGGGCGCACCGTGAAGGGGGTCAACTTTTTAGACCTCCGCGACGCGGGCGACCCCGTGGCGCTGGGCGCAGCCTACAGCCGTCAGGGGGCCGACGAGCTGGTGTTTCTCGACATCACGGCCTCGCACGAGGGGCGCAAAACGTTTGCTACGCTGGTGGCGGCCATCGCGCAGCGCATCAGCATTCCCTTCACCGTGGGCGGGGGCATCAGCGTGCTGGAGGACGTGAAGGCGCTGCTGGATGCGGGCGCGGACAAGGTGTCGGTCAACTCGGCAGCCTTGCGCCGCCCTGCGCTGATAGACGAGGTTGCGCGGCACTTTGGCCGGCAGGTGGTGGTTTGCGCCATTGATGCGCGGCTGGAAAACGGGCGGTGGGAGTGCTACCTCAACGGCGGGCGGCTGCCCGCAGGGCGGGACTTGCTGGGCTGGGCGAAGGAGGCCGAGGAGCGCGGCGCGGGCGAAATCCTGTTCACCAGCATGAACCACGACGGCCTCAAGCAGGGCTTTGCCTGCGAGGCGCTGGCGCAGCTGTCCGAGGCGGTGGGCATCCCCGTCATTGCCTCCGGCGGGGCGGGCGCCGCGCAGCACTTTGCAGAGGCCTTCACCCGGGGCAAGGCCGACGCTGCGCTGGCGGCCAGCCTCTTCCACTTCGGCGAGCTGGAGATCCCTACCCTAAAAAAGTACCTGTCAGGAAAGGGCGTTGCCGTGCGGATGGCGTAGCGCCCACTGCTTGATGGCGCGGATGTGCGCGGGCGTGGTGCCGCAGCACCCGCCAACGATGCTGGCGCCGGCCTCCACCACCTTGCCCAGCCGGTCGCTCATCTGCTCCGGAGATTCGGGGAACACCGTAGCCCCGTCCACCTGCTGCGGCAGCCCCGCGTTGGCGTGGACGAGGATGGGCACGGTGGGCGCGGCGCGGCGCATTTCGGCCACGATGTGCGCCATGCCCTCCATGCCGTTGCCGCAGTTCGCCCCCACGATGTCTGCGCCGGCGGCCACGGCCTGCCGCGCGGCCTCGTCGGGCGCAAGCCCCATCATGGTGCGGAACTCGCCCAGCGCCGTGCGGCTAAAGGTGAAGGTGGCGATGACCTCCAGCGGCGTGTGCTCCTTGGCGGCGCATATGGCGGCGCAGGCCTCGTCAATGTCGCTCATGGTTTCGATGCAAATGGCGTCGGCGCCGCCCTTGGCCAGCGCCACCACCTGCTCGCGGAAGGCCTCGTAGAGCTCCTCGCGGGTAACGTCGCCCATGAGCAGCATTTTCCCCGTTGGGCCAACGGAGGCAATCACCCACCTGTCTGCACCGGCGCCCCTGCGCGACAGGCTCGCGGCGGCCTCGTTGATGGCGGCCACCTTGTCGGCCAAGCCGTAGGGCGCAAGCTTAAAGCGCGTTGCCCCGAAGCTATTGGTCTCCACCATGTCCGCGCCAGCCTCGGCGTAGCTGCGGGCAATGCCCTCCACCGCGCTGGGGTGCGTGAGGCACCACTGCTCGGGGCACTCGCCCGCCGCCATGCCCTGCTGCTGTAGCAGCGTTCCCCACGCGCCGTCGGACACGAGCAGCCTACCCTGCCCCACGCTATCGGCGATACGTTCTCTTTTCATTGTAGAATAAGTGTTCAAGTTTTACATTAAGCGCTGCCGGCGAGCGGCACAGTCAGCTATTCATTACTGTCCTCTATGGCCTCGTTGAAGAAGTGGTTGAGCGGTGTCAGCGCCTTGAAGGCCGCCAGCGCCTGCTTCAGGAAGCCCGGGCTGCACAGGTCGCCGTCGTCAACGGAGCGCATCACGTGGAAGTCTTTTTGCTTGAGAAACTCCGCCGCGGGCGAGCTCTTGTCGAAGCCTTGCGGCACCTTCACCAGCTTGTTGTTGTCCACGATGGCCGAGAAGTACTTTTTAAAGCTCCGCTCGCCGACAATGCCCCCCAGCTCGTCGAAGTTGACCGCTATGCTTTGGCGGATGGCCTTTAGCACGGGCGGCTGGGGCATGTAAATGCCGCCGCTCAGGAAGCAGCCGCCCGGCTCAACGTGCACGTAGTAGCAGGCGTAGTTGGTTTTCTTGCCGCCGCGCTGCACCACCACCCCAAGGTTGGTTTTGTAGGGCGGCTCACCGTGCGAAAATCGGGCATCGCGGTATATGCGAAACAGGCAGTCCTTTGGCTCCAAGCCCCTCACGCTGCCGTCGAACTCGCCGATGCCGGCCACCAGCTGCATGGCCAGCTGCTCCACGTCGGCCTTGGCGGCAAGGTAGGCCTCCTTGTGCCCGTTAAACCACTCGCGGTTGTTGTTGCGGCGCAGCTGCCGCAAAAAGGTAAGGGTTGCTGTTGCTATCATGGTTCCCTACAAAGCATTAGTTATGAACTACTTTAGGTTTCAAAAACAAGCGCTGGCGTTGAACGAAAGAAGCCCCCTTTGAAAATTCCAAAGAGGGCTTTTCCTGAACGGTGGCGTCACCGGGAATCGAACCAGGGACACAAGGATTTTCAGTCCTTTGCTCTACCAACTGAGCTATGACGCCCTTCACTTAGCCTGAACGAGGAGCAAAGGTAAACATTTTTTGCTTTCGTGCAAATATTTTTTAGCAAAAAAACATTTAGGCAAAAAAAATAATTGGCTACAAGCGATTTGCAGCTTACGCTATGCCTGTTTTTTAGGTAAAAGATTATGTTAACGGGGAAACAACCGTGGCAGGCGCAGCTGCTTTTAGCCCATCGTTATTGTATTATTTTCCATATCTATACAAAACTTCATCCCTTTAAAAAAGTCCAAACCCAGTATGCCTTCGTAGTTCGATAATATGCCGTGCGCCATAAAATCATAAACCTGAATGGGAAAATTTTGCTTGGTTTGCCCCATAAAAGAAATGCTGCCTATTTTGTACAAATCCACTTGGGTAATACCGTTAGCAGTTTCTATATATTGGTCGCCTATGACAGGTTCAATATTATAATCCCTTAAATGCAGCGCATCGTTATCAATGGTAGTGTGCGACGCACCGGTGTCCAGTACCATCCTGAAACCATACTTGCCGTCAATCATCACTTTCACAATGATAAGGTCATCTTCGGATGCTCGTTGAAAATGGTAGGTCATTGGCTCACTCGCTTAAAAGGGCCTAACAGCACTCGCCTTTTGGGTCTGGGGGTGGTTTCATTGTAAAGCAAGGTAATAGTGTCATAACCCGCCGTTAAAGATTTACCCGAATAGCAAACCTCTCTTTTGTCCCTGCTATGGTACAGCGGAACACCGGCAAAAACGGTCAGTCCGCTTTCATCTTCTACCGGGTTGCCCAGCAAAACCCACTCGTCAGGGTAACGTTTTTTTATTTCTTCAATGCTCACGGCTTGCTTCATAATATATAAATTGTTTTTATGCCTCACAAAGTTACGGTTTTTTTTTCAATTTCAAAAATTTTTCCGGCCCCCCAACAAAAAGGAGAGCCGCCCTCGCGAGCAGCTCTCCTTTTTGTTTCCTGCCAGCGGTTAACTCACTACCACCGTGAACTTAAAATAATTGTTACTTTGGGCTTATGGTAAATGTAAAGGCGCTCCAACCTCCCATCCCCGGTATAAACGGGTTAACGGAAAACGTTAGGCTGTTGCTACACGTTGAGCAGGATGTTTCTTTGGCGCCATACCATAAAATTTCCTTATCACCGGGTTGCTCTGTATATTCCCATGATGGGTAGAAAACGCCCGTTCCCTGGTCGGGAATATACAGCGAAAAATCGGCTGTATTTACCCATACTGTTATACCTTGTTGAGACTCCCAAACATTGGGCGATAAAATGTCTATGTCAATACCAAACAACTTGCTTGGGTCTATGCCCTCGGGCAGAGTACCGGCGGGAGCGCCCGCGTGGTGCGAAAGCGTTATGTCGTATTCATCATCGCCATAAGAGGTTTGTTCCGTGCAAGTAAATATACCCACAAATTCGTTGTACATAAACGAGCACTGCGTAGTGTATGAGGTATAGGGGGTGCAAGCAACCCCATTTACCTGCCATCCTGCAAATGCGGTGTTGTTGTAGGTTCCCACCACCTCAATGTAGCCATACACCACTCGCCCGTCAGCATACACCACGTTGGTGGTAAAATTTAGCCTATCGCCTCCAGCGGCAGCGGTTTTGCTAAATGCCGACAAAATCTCGGTAAAAGTAAACGTAAAGTATTTGGGCTTATCT
>JAITMY010000048.1 GCA_031290755.1 Prevotellaceae bacterium | reverse complement strand
CCGCCCGTCCGGGCACCTTGAGCAGCGCCTCGCGGCACAGCGCGTTGGTGGCCTCAAAGTCCACGCTGGCCTTGCCAAACGTGCTATCGGTTTTGATGAGGCTTCGCGAGTCCACCAGCACGGAACCCTCAATGGCTTCGCTCAGCAAAAAGGCGCTCATGCGCTCGCCGAAGCTCAGCACGTAATCTTGCAGCTTGGGCGTGAACTCGCGCAGGCGCATGATGCTTTGCAGGTAGTCCTCCAGCTCGTTGAGCATGAACTTAATCTCGCTCAGCGCACGCCCCTGCCGCTGCGGCTTCAGCAAAGCCCGCACGGCGTCCAAGTGGCGCTGCTCCGCCACCGCCAGCTCTGCCTTATAGCCCTCGTCGCCGGCGGCAGCCTGCGTAACGGCCTTGAGCAGCTGGTCGGTAACACCGCCCAGCGCCGATACCACAACGAATTTGTTGTCAGCGCTTTGCTCTACAATGGATATTACTCTTCTGATATTCTCCGGCGTGGCCACCGAAGACCCGCCAAACTTCAATACTTTAGCCATCGCGTAAATCTCAACTTAAAAAATCAGCCCATTTATCCCGCGAAGGTAGCATATTTTTTAATTATAGGCAAGCCATTTTTGGATTTTGAATAAAAATGCTAACTTTGTTGCGGTTTTAAGTTGTACCGTAATAAGATTCATGAAGGTAATCCTAACCATACTTGCGCTTTTAGGTGGCCTCGGCGCCTCGGCGCAGCGGCAGTCCCCCGCTATTGTCCGCTCGACGGAGGTGCTCACCGACGGCAACCACCGCTACTACGTGCATCAGGTGCAGGCGGGCGAGACCATCTACTCGATAGGTCGCGCCTACGGCGTGTCGCAGGATGAGCTGGTGCGCAGCAACCCCACGCTGAGCGGTGGCCTCAAGATGGGGATGCTGCTCAAAATCATGCTTACGCCGAGCAGCAACCCTGAGCAGTTCACGCCGCACGTTGTGCAGAAAAAGGAAACGCTCTTCTCCATTGCCAGCGCCTACAGCGTAAGTGTCGGCGCTATTTTGGCGCTTAACCCCGATGCAGCAAAGGCGTTGCCGGTGGGCACGACCATACAAATTCCCGTGGCGCCCAAAAGCGCCCCCACCCTACCACCCCACCACGCGGCAGGCGGCGAGGTGCGGCTTCTCCAGCATGTCGTTCGGAAAAAAGAAACGCTTTTTTCCATCGCAAGCCTGTACGATGTGGAAATTAACGATATTAAGCTCTACAACCCGCAAATATTTGAAGGCGGGGCAAGTAAAATCAAGAAAGGGCAAACGCTCGACATCCCCATTTTGCTGTCGGGCATAAAAAAGGGCAGCTCCTCGCCCGCTGGCCCCGCGGAGTGCGACAGCTGCGTGGGCTGCCTTGGCCGCCCCATCAACGCGGTGCTCCTCCTGCCCTTCGATGCGCAGAACCAAAGCGGGGAAAACGCCCACGAGTCGTTTCGCTTTGCCGAGATGTACGAGGGTGCGCTGCTGGCGCTCAACGCCCTGCGCGAGGAGGGCGTGTCGGTGAACCTCACTGTGCTGGACACGAAGGCAACCCCCACGAGCGCGCTCCTGCGCAACCCTGCGCTGGGGAAAGCCGACCTCATCATTGGCCCGGTGTATCAGGATAAGTTTATCCCCGTGGCCGAGTTCGCCAAGTCGAAAAATAAAAAGATAGTATCGCCCCTGACGCCCATAGACAGCGGGCTGTACAAGTACCCCAACGTGTTTCAGGCAGCCACCGACTTCGACCGGCAGGCGCAGCAAATGCTGACCACGAGCCTCGACCCCACAAAAAGCAACGTTATTTTGGCCGTGCAGCGCGACGACGAGGATAGCAAAAACCTGTGCAGCCAATACCAGCTGTACCTTCCCAAGTGCGACAGCCTAATCTACTCCAACGTCTCCGTGCGCGTTGACTCTGCGAAGGTGGAAGCGCTGCGGGCAAGGTACGAGGCGCAGGCGCACCGCCCCACCATCAAAAAGCTATCCTACAGGATAGGCATTCAGCCGCGGGAAAATCAGGTAACGCTCATGAAGCTGTTTCACCCCTCGCTCGACAACAAGGTAATCGTGGCCTCGCAGGAAGAGGCCTTCGTGTCGGAGCTGCTGGCCAACCTGAAGGCCTTTTCCGACCGCTACCGCTGCAAGGTAACCGTGTACGGCACCAGCAAGTGGCAAAAGTTTGAAAACATAGAGCTGCAGCTGCTCTACGACCTCAAGCTGCACCTCGCCGTCTCCTACTACACCGACTACAAGTCGGAGGTGGTGAAGAGCTTTGTGCAAAGCTACCGCGATAAGTACCGCGCCGAGCCGTCGCAGTTCGCCTTTCAGGGCTACGACGTAATGCTGTACTTCATGTCCGCCATCCACCGCTACGGCAAAAACTTTGAAAAGTGCCTGCCGCTACACCGCAAAGAGCTGCTGCAATCCACCTACAACTTTTCGCGCATAGGGCGCAACGGGGCTTACGAAAACAAGAGCGTTTTCCTGCTGCGCTACACGCCTTGGCTGGATATTGTGGAGTACGACAAGTAGCCAGATAGCCCCATGCCCATGTCTATAGCCGAAACCATTGAGCACCTGCGGCGGCGCCTGCCGCCGCAGGTAGGCCTGGTAGCCGTGTCGAAAACGCATAGCGTGGCGGCCATCATGGAGGCCTACCGCGCAGGGCAGCGCGACTTTGGCGAAAGCCGCCCGCAGGAGCTGCAACAAAAAGCAGAGGCGCTGCCCCGCGACATTCGCTGGCACTTCATCGGGCACCTCCAGCGCAACAAGGTGAAGCTCGTGCTCCCCTACGCCTACCTCATCCACTCGGCCCACAGCGCACCGCTCTTGCGCGAAATTGAGAGCGCCGCCCAGAAGCAGGGCGCCACCGCCCGCTGCCTGCTACAGCTGCACGTGGCGCAGGAGGAGGCTAAGCTCGGCTTCGCGCCGGACGAGCTGCCGGGCTACCTGCAATCTGGCGAGCCGGCGTCGCTCGGCCACGTGCAGCTGTGCGGCCTCATGGCAATGGCCACCAACACAGAAAACGCCGCGCTGGTGCGCGGCGAATTTCAGCTGGCGCGCCGGCTGCATGAGCAGTGCAAGGCGCTGGCGCCCAACCCTACCCTATTCACTCAACTTTCTATGGGCATGTCGGGCGACTACCCTATCGCCATCGAAGAGGGGGCTACGCTGGTGCGCATCGGCGGCCTGATATTTGGCAGCCGCTAACGCGCCCCGCTTCGCTCTACCTTGCTCACTTTATCAAGCACAAGGGTTCGTCACCGTGGATGCCGACCAGCGCTTGCTCAACAGGGTTTACCATCAAGTCCATGCCTTCGAGCGGAATGGCGCCCAGCAGCACGTCATTGGAGTTAGGCAGCACAATGGCTTCGCAGGAAGTGCTGCGGTCTTTCCAGTGAACCTCCACCGGCTCGGTGAGCTTACAGCGTCGCCTTGAGCCGTCGGCCAGCGTAGAGTGGCGGTATGCCTTGGTAGCAAGGCCAAGCTTCTCATTGGTGGCCTCGTCAATGACAAGTGTTATCGCGCCTGTATCTACCATAGCCTTCACCGTGGCTTGGCGAATTGTCGGCTCTTGAATAATGCCACGAGCA
>JAITMY010000169.1 GCA_031290755.1 Prevotellaceae bacterium | reverse complement strand
CCGGCAAATGGCGGTGCAGCGCGGCAACCGCGGTGGGCTGGTGCGCGTGGCGCTGGTGGGCTACACCAACGTGGGCAAAAGCACCATTATGAACCTGCTGAGCAAGAGCGAGGTGTTTGCCGAAAACAAGCTCTTTGCCACGCTCGACACCACCGTGCGCAAGGTGGTGTTTGAGAACCTGCCCTTCCTGCTCTCCGACACGGTGGGCTTCATTCGCAAGCTGCCCACGCAGCTGGTAGAGTCCTTTAAATCTACGCTGGATGAGGTGCGCGAGGCCGATGTGCTGATGCACGTGGTGGATATTTCGCACCCTAACTTCGAGGAACAAATGGATGTGGTGCGGCAAACGCTTGTCGATATTGGCGCGGGCGAAAAGCCGGCGTACCTCGTCTTCAATAAAATTGATGCCTACACTTTTACCGAAAAAGACCCCGACGACCTCACGCCGCGCACGGCAGAAAACGTGCCGCTGCAAGAGTATAAAGACAGCTGGATAGCCAAAAAAAATACGCCCTGCGTTTTCATCTCCGCCAAGGATAGGGAGAACCTCAGCAAGCTGCGCAGCGACGTGTATAAAATGGTGGCTGAAATTCAGGCAGGGCGCTACCCCTTCGATAACTTTCTGTGGTAACTTTTTTAGCTTGTGGACAGCGCTCAAACCCGCACTGAGGTTGAGGATAGCACGCTAAACGTGCTTCTTTTTAAAGGTTGTTTTTGGCTCCACTCCTTTTAGCAGGCGCTGAATATTTTTGCGGTGCGTGTAGAAGAGCAGCAGGCAGGCGAACACCGAAAAAATTTGTACGGACAGCATTTTTTCGTGCAGCACCACCACCACGCTTATTGGGAAGGACAGGCCGCCCAGCATAGAGCCAAGCGAAACGTAGCGGGTGGCGGCAAACACTACGATGAAAACAGACAGCGCTATGAGCGCCGCCTCGGGCTGTATGGCAATGATGATGCCGAGCATGGTGGCTACGCCTTTGCCGCCGCGGAATGCGGCAAACACCGGGTACATGTGCCCCATGATAGACAGCAGGCCGTATGCAATTTTGAGGGTGCCGATTGTTTCGGGGTGCTGCTGGCTGTTGGGGACAACGTACACCAGCAGCACTGCGGCCAAGCCTTTTGCAATGTCGATGGCAAAAACGGGCAGGGCTGCTTTTGCGCCCAGCACCCGCAGCACGTTGGTGGTGCCGGCATTTCCGCTGCCATGCTTGCGCACATCAACGTGGTAGAATTTTTTTCCTACCCATACAGCGCTTGGGATGGAGCCTAACAAATAGGCAACAACGGCAAGAAGGGCATAGTATAAAATCTCCATAATGTTTTTTTGTTGGCGGAGAGAGGGGGATTCGAACCCTCGGTACCCTTACGAGTACAACGGTTTTCGAGACCGTCCCATTCAACCACTCTGGCATCTCTCCTAAGTTTTTTAATAGCGGCGGAGAGGGAGGGATTCGAACCCACGATACCCTTTTGGAGTATACACACTTTCCAGGCGTGCGCCTTCAACCACTCGGCCACCTCTCCGTTATTACGGCTTAAACGAAAAACGCTTAACCTTTTAGGACGGCGAAGGTAGTAACTTTTTTATTACAAACGAAATTCGAGGCGAAAATTTGTGCCGTTTGCGTAAAAAAGTGGCGCTAAATGGCTGCTACGCTGCCTTTACGATGAAGTAATTTTTTTTGCCCTTTTGCACCAGCAGGTATTTGCCGTTCAGCAGCTCGTCCGGCGTGATAGCGGCTTCGGTATCAGCCAGCTTTTCCTTGTTTAGGCTGACCCCTCCGCCCTGCACCAGCTTGCGAAACTCGCCCTTTGAGGGGAAAACCTGCGTGGCGGTGGCCAGCAGCTCCGCCGCCTTGATGGGGAACGTGTCTTTGGGCACGGTGAAGGTTGGAACACCCTCGAAGACAGACAAAAATGTTGCCTCGTCCATGTTTCTCAGCGTAGTTGCCGTGGCGTTGCCAAACAGCACCTCCGAGGCCTCTACCGCCTTGGCGTACTCGTTCTCCGAGTGCACCATGCAGGTAACTTCCTTAGCCAGCGCCTTTTGTAGCGGGCGCAGGTGGGGGGTGGCGGCTTGCGCGGCGGCCAGCTGCGCTACTTCGTCTTTGCGCAGCAGGGTGAAAATTTTGATGTAGCGTTCGGCGTCGGCATCGCTCACGTTGAGCCAAAACTGGTAGAACTTGTAGGGCGAGGTGTAGCGCTGGTCGAGCCACACGTTGCCGCCCTCGGTTTTGCCGAACTTGGTGCCGTCGGCCTTGGTGATGAGCGGGCAGGTGAGGGCGTAGGCTTCGCCGCCGGCCTTGCGGCGTATCAGCTCGGTGCCGGTGGTGATGTTGCCCCACTGGTCGCTGCCGCCCATTTGCAGCCGGCAGCCTTTGGTCTGGTAGAGGTGCAGAAAGTCGTAGCCCTGCACCAGCTGGTAGGTGAACTCGGTGAACGACATACCGTCGGTGGCCTCGCCGCTAAGTCGTTTTTTCACGGAGTCCTTGGCCATCATGTAGTTCACGGTGATGTGCTTGCCCACGTCGCGGATGAAGGCGAGGAACGAGAAGTCGCGCATCCAGTCGTAGTTGTTCACCAGCTCAGCGGAGTTGGGTGCGCTGCTGTCGAAGTCGAGAAATTTGGCCAGCTGCTGCTTGATGCTTGCTTGGTTGTGGCGCAGGGTGGCTTCGTCCAGCAGGTTGCGCTCCTGCGATTTGCCGCTGGGGTCGCCAATCATGCCGGTAGCGCCGCCCACGAGGGCAATGGGCTTGTGGCCGCAGCGCTGAAAGTGCTTGAGCATCATAACGCTCACCAAGTGGCCTATGTGCAGCGAGTCTGCCGTGGGGTCAATGCCCACGTAGGCGCTGGTCATTTCCTTTTGCAGCTGCTCTTCGGTGCCCGGCATCATGTCGTGAATCATGCCGCGCCACCTGAGCTCTTCAATAAAGTTCATATCGCTTGTTTTTTTTACAAATACAACATTTTTCTGCTACGCCGTGGCCAGCAGGTTTTCCTCCACCGCTCCAAGCTGCTTGCTTTCGCCGGCCAGCCAGAGCACGTCGCCTTCTTGCAGGACGAAGCTGGCGCTGAACTCGGTAATCATTTGGCTCCCCCTGCCGATGCTGATGATGAGGCAGCCGGTTTTTTCGCGGAACTTCAGCTCCTTGATGGAGCTGCCGACGACCGGCGACTTTTTTTCGATTACGAGCTGCGAAATCATAATGGGGTTAAAGCTTTCGTGGGGGGCGTGCGCCAATATTTTTTCTTGCGTCAGGTGCATGAACTTTTGAATTTCCTCGTCGGAGCCGGCCACGGCTATCTTGTCGAACGGGAAAATGCGCTCGCTGCCCTTGGGGACGTTGATGCGCTGCGCCCCGCGAATGATGCAGATGACGGTTACGCCGGTGCTTTGCTTGAAGTTCAGCTCGGCAAGCGTTTGCCCCACGATGGGGGCGTTGTGCAGCACCTCTACCTCCACAACGTGCACGTTTTGGCTCAGCAGATCTTTGGTTACTTGCTGGTTGACGGCCTTGCTGTTTTCCTCCAAGTGCTCTTTTGCGTTGAAGTTTTTCAGGAAGATGTTCATCATTTTTTGCGGGCGGCTGCCGTGCACCTCAATGAGCAGGAGAATTCCCATGATGGGGATGGAGAGCAGCGCCAGCACGTGCTTGGCGTTGGGGAACAGCGGCGATAAGGTCATCAGGATGAAGCCCAGAAAAATGGCGATGCGCGCGAGGCCAAGTAAGATGAACAGCACCTTGTGCAGGTGGCTGCCGGGCTGCGTTATCAGGAGCTTGAAAATTTGGCTCTGCATGTTGCGGCGCGGCAGCATGGCGCCAACAAGGAAGGGCGACATCAGCAGGAGGGCTACCGCCGCGGCCAGCATTTTCCCATACACGTTGGGGAGCTGGGCGGTGATGAAGGGGGTGATGTACTGCCGCGAAAGGAAGAACATCGCGAGCGCCAGCGTTGTGAATATGAAAAAGGAGGTTATCACGTTGCGCCACACCTCGCTCCATGCGCTTTGCTTGTTTATCTTTTTGTATATGGCAAAGCCGTTGAGCAGCTTGCCGTACTTTGGAGGAATTACTTTGGCCAGCCGCCGGTGCACCGGCTCTGCAAGCCTGATGAAGTAGGGCGTGGTGAAGGTGGTGACGATGGATACGGTAACAATCACGGGGTAGAAAAAGTTGCCGATGACACCCAGCTGCATCCCCAAAGCGGCAATGATGAACGAAAATTCGCCGATTTGGGCGAGGCTGAACCCCGCCTGTAGCGACACCTTCAGCCCTTCCCCCGAGGCCAGCACCCCGACGGTGGCAAAGATGACGCGCCCGACGAGCACCACGGCGGTCAGGGTAAGGATTGTCCACGTGTGCTCGACGAATACGCTGGGGGCAATCATCATGCCTACGGAGACAAAGAACACCGCGCCGAACAGGTTTTTCAGCGGGTCTATCAGGTGCTCAATGCGCTTGGACTCTACGGTTTCTGCCAGAATAGACCCCATGATGAAGGCGCCCAGCGCAGCGGAAAACCCGACGACGTTGGCGAAGAGCACCATGCCCAGGCACAGGCCCACGGCGGTGATGAGCAGCATCTCGTCGTTCAGGAAGCGCTTAACCTTTTTCAGCAGGGTGGGGATGAGGAAAATGCCGCTGACAAACCAGATGACGATAAAGAAAATGAGCCGCAGCAGGCTGGTAAGCAGCTCCGTTTCCTCAACGTGCTTGCTTACGGCAATGGTCGAGAGCAGCACCATCATCAGTATGGCCGCCAAGTCCTCCACGATGAGCATACCGAACACGATGCCGGCAAACTTTTTCTTCTGCAAGCCCATGTCGTTAAAGGCTTTGATGATGATGGTGGTGGACGACATGGAGAGCATCCCGCCCAAAAAGAGAGACTCCACCTGCGTGCGCCCCATCAGCTGCCCGATGAAGTAGCCGATAACAATCATCGACCCCATGTTGATGAGCGTTGCAATGGCCGCGGTGCCGCCCACCGTTATGAGCCTTTTGAAGCTGAACTCCAGCCCCAGCGCAAACAGCAGGAAGATGATGCCGATGTCGGCCCAAATGGTAATGTTGCCGGGGTCGGCCACCGACGGCAGCAGAAAAAAGTGCGGCCCGATGAGGAACCCCGCCACGATGTAGCCCAGCACCACCGGCTGCTTCATCCACTTGAACAGCACGGTGGTGATGCCTGCCGTAATCAGGATGAGGGCTAAGTCGCTAATGAGGGGGGCGAGGTGGGACATGGCGATGGTGGTGTACTTTAAAGGTTATCAGTTGGGTGGCTTACTCCAGCAGCAGACCGCTTGCCACTTCGCTGCGCTTGCCTTGGCCTGCCAGCAGCGCTACCAGCGTTAGCGCAAAGGCGAAAGTGAGCGCCGGGCCTCTGCCCGTTACTATGTTTCCGTCTGTTACAACGGGCTTGTCTGTTTCCAAGGTCGCCCCCGTCAGGTATTTTTCAAAGCCGGGGTAGCACGTCGCTTTTCGCCCTTTGAGGATGCCAAGGCCGCCCAGCACCATAGGCGCGGCGCAAATGGCCGCTATCAGCTTCCCCTGCCGGTGCGCGGCCAGCAGAAGCTGCTTCAGCCCTTCGAGCTCGTTGAGGCGCACGGTGCCGCCGGGCAGCACCAGCAGGTCGGCGCTGCCGAAGTCCACCTCGCCGAACATGAGGTCGGCAACCACCGGAACCCCGTGGCTGCCGGCTACCTGCCTGCT
>JAITMY010000165.1 GCA_031290755.1 Prevotellaceae bacterium | reverse complement strand
CCTCAAGCGGCACCTCGCTCACCGTAGATCAGATACGCCTCATCAAGCGCTTCACGCCCAACGTTACGGTGCTCTACGACGGCGATGCGGCGGGCATCAAGGCCTCGCTGCGCGGCATCGACATGCTCCTTGAGGAGGGGCTGAACGTGAAAACCCTGCTGCTGCCCGACGGCGAAGACCCCGACTCGTTCGCCCGCAGCCACAGCGTTACCGCGCTTACCGACTTCATCCGCGAGCACGAGGAGGACTTCATTTCGTTCAAGACAAAAATCCTGCTGGCCGACTCGCGCAACGACCCCATAAAGAGGGCCAGCGTCATCACCGACATGGTGCACAGCATCGCCGTCATCCCCGACGCCATCCCGCGCAGCGTGTACGTGAAGGAGTGCAGCAAGCTCATGGATATTGGCGAGGACGTGCTCACCAGCGAGGTGGCCAAGCTGCGCAAGAAAAAGTTGTACGACGCGCCCGCCGACAGCAAGCCCGCCCCCGAAGGCGAAGACGGCGCACAGCCGCTGCCCCCACACACGCCCGCCATCCCGGCATACGTCGAAAATATCTTCTGCCGCGAGCAGGAAAAAGAGCTGGTCAACTACCTGCTCAAGCTCGGCAGCGAGCCACTGTTCAACACGCGCGTGGCCAGCTACATCATTGCCGAAATCATCGGTGAGGGCTTAGACTTTCAGAACTTGGAGTACCGGCAGATTTTCGAGGAGTACAAGGCGCAGCTGGAGGCCACGGACACTGTCGATGTGAAGCACTTCATCAACCATGCCGACCCCAAGATGTGCGAGCTGACCATCGACCTGCTCTCGCCGCGCTACGAGTTAAGCAAAATCTGGAGCGACAAGAGTAAGCCTAACGAAGAGCGCATCAGGGTTGCGGAGGGGGCGCAGCTCAAGGCGCTCAGAGAGCGCCTGCACGTGGACGTGCCCAAGGCCATCGCCGTGTATAAGGCCAAGATTGTTACGCAGGCCGTTAAGCGCACGCAGAGCGAGCTGGAGGGTAAAAGCGACGAGGAGCAAGACCTGCTCCTGCTGCGGCTGGGGGAGCTGAACAAGCTGCGAACGAGCTTGTCTGAGGTGCTGGACAGGCCGGTGATTTAGCCCACGCGCCGCTTAGTTCACCACCAGCAGCTTCACCACCTTCCCGCCTTCGCCGGACGGCTCGTGCAGAAAGATGAGGTAAACTCCGGTGGCCACGCGCCGCCCGCCGGAGTTCTTGGCGTTCCACGTGGCGGTGCCGCCGTTGGCCGTGGTAGCGTACACGAGGTTGCCCGCCACGTCGGTAATCTTCACCGAGGCGCCCTCCGTGAGGTTCGTGATGGTAACCTGCTCCATGCCGGGGCGCACGGGGTTGGGGTAAACCTTCGCCTCGCCAAAGCCAGATTTGCCCGCCGTGGCGTCGCTGTAGTAGCCCGCCATGCCCTTGGCGGTGGCAAACATCACCTCACCCGTTTGGCTGTTCACGGCAATGTCCACGATGGTATTCGCGGGCAGCGGGCTGTTCTGCTCGCTGAAGGCGTACACCTGCTGCTCGCTCTCCTCGGCCTGTAGGAACACGCCGGCATCGCGCGTGCCAAACCACTTGCGGTTGCCGCCGTCCACGGCAATGGCCGTTACCCGCTCGTACTGGAGCAGGTAGGAGGCCTGCCCCGCAATCTCCGTAGGCACCTTGATGCGCTGCGCCAGCGGGGTGCTCGCAAAGGGGTTGTAGGTGGCCGAGTAGAGCAGCACCCCCTTGTCGGTGCCCACCCAGACGTTGCCCCGCAGGTCGGCGGCGAGGGCGTAGATGGCGCCCACCGCAAACTCCTCGTCGCCGCTCAGCTGCACGGCGAAAATGGCCGCTTGGTCGTCGTCGGCAGCCGACAGGTTCTGCCCGGGGGCGTAGAGGAACAGCTTGCTGCCCTCCGCAATGCCCCAAAAAGCGCCGTTGGCCCAAACAGCCTTGCCCATCGCCTGCCCCCGCAGGGCTGCGCAGGCGATGCCCTGCCACGCCCCGTCGGCCTGCCGCAGGTGCACGGGCGTGGCGCTGCGCGAGGCAAAGGCAAACAGGCCGCCCCCGCTGCTGAAGGCGAGCCCCCCCACGTCGGCGCCCGCCAGCGAAACCTCCGCCCCCCCAGCGCCGTCGCCGGCCACGGCGTACACCCCGCCGGTGGTGGCCACAAAAGCGTCGCCCGTGCCCTGCGGGCTTACCGCCACGGCGTTCACCTTATTAAAGGAGTAGCTGCCGCTGCCCGTCCAGCTGCCGCGGCTCGGCAGTGCGCTCAGCGCCCCGTCGGCGGCAGCCACCACGCTGCCCCCCTGCTCGGCCAGCGCAGCGGTCTGGTTGCTCGTCGGGCCGTTGGGGGATACGCGCACAAAGCCGCCGTCGCCGCCGCTCACCACCAGCCCCTGCTCGGCGTCGGCCACGGCGTAGCCCTGCGCGGCGCTGCCCGCCACGCGAAGGGGGGCGGCACCTTCCTGCAAGTAGCCCTCCAGCTCGCTCCCCCCACGGCTGATGTTGAAGAGGCGGCCCGCGGCGCTCAGCCACAGCTCGCCGTCGGCCACGCTCAGGGCGCGTGGGCTGGCGTAGGTGCCCTGCACGGCGAAGGCGTTGAGGGCGGTGTCGACGGTGGCGTAGAGCGTTCCGTCGGCAGCCAGCGCGTAGAGCGTGCCGCCGCAGGCCGCCACCGCAATGAGGCTGCTGTCCGCCAGCCTGCGCTGCCACGCGCCAAAGTAGTAGCGCCGCGGGTCGCTCTTGCCCACCGCGTAAAGTCCCTTGGGCGTGGCCGCGGCTATCCACCCGCCAAAGAGCGCAAGGTCGCGCTCCGCCAGCGTGTCCGCGCCCTCCTCGTCGATGGCGTAGCTGGCCTGAATCTCCTCGCCCCGCAGCTCCAGCAGCTGGGCGTTGGTGGCCACCAGCACCTTGTCGTCCACGCGCAGGAAGCGGTTGATGCCCTTGCGCCCCACCAGCGGGAAGTCCCGCCAAGCGGTGATGGGCTTCGTGTACCCGCCCTGCCGGATGCGCTGCGGCGAGGTGCTGCGGAGCACGTCGATGGCGCCGCTCTCGTAGCCCACCAGCAGGCTGCCGCTCTGCGCATCGTAGCAGGCCGCCGTGAGGCCAACGCCGCTCAGGCCAGAGGCCTTCGAGAGCTTCTCTACCTCCGCGCCGTCGAAAAAGAACAGCCCCACCGAGGTAGCGCAGACCACCAGCCCGCCGCCCGGCAGCAGCACGTCCACGCCCTGCCGGTAGGCGAGGTGGTCGCGCCACGCCCCCGTGGGCTGCGCCGCGGCGCCTGCCGACAGCAGGCTGCAAAGAATGATTACGATGTGCTTCATTGGCTACCTTACTCCCTACTTTGATGATGTACGTGCCTACTCCTGTTGCGTGCCACTATGCTTGCGGCGACTTCACCGACAGCAGCATTTCGTCGCCGTGAACGCCAAAGAGGGTGCCGTTCTTCAGCGTAATGGTTTCATAAACTTTACTCATAGTAGCTTTTGTTTTTGAGGTTAAAAGTATTTCCCTGCAAAGGTAGTACTTTTCCCCAACTTGCCAAACAAAAACCGCAAGCCCTCACGAGCTTGCGGTTTCCTTACTGGGCATTGATGTTTGGGGGCGCCCCCCCCCCTACGTGCTTACTGCTTCACCACCTTGGCCGCCTTGCTGCCTACCATGATGATGTACGCCCCGGCGGCGTGCTGGCTCAGGTCTATTACCGCCGCCTTGCTGCGCAGCAGCAGCGCACCCTGCACGTTGTACACCTCCACCTCCGCGCCATCGGGGTTGTCGATGTACACAAGGCCGGTGGTGGGGTTGGGGTAGAGTTGCAGGGGCAGCACGTGCGTTGTCCCCACGGCGGTGCTGCTTGCCTCGGTTACCGTTACTATTGCCGTATCCGCCTTGGTATTATCAAAAGTGGCGGTGGCAATCACCTTGAGCGTGGCGGCGGCTTCGTCTGACGCCACGGTGAGCAGGCCGCCTGCGCTGATGCTGGTGCCTATCACGCCGCCCGCTACGCTCCACGCTACCGTTTCCGCTGCGCCGCCCTGCGCGGCTACGGCGGCGGTGAACTGCTGCGTACCGCCCTTTGCTACGCTTGCCGTGGCAGGCGACACGGTTACGCTAAGCACCGCCGCTACTACCTCTTCGGGAGCTACCGTTACCGTGGCGTTGTCGCTCTTGGTGGCATCCACCGTTGAG
>JAITMY010000106.1 GCA_031290755.1 Prevotellaceae bacterium | reverse complement strand
CGGCTTTGAAATACCGGTGCGCCTGTCCGACTTGGTGCTCATCCGCTCGCGCGAGGCGCCTCTTGCCCCCGCGGGAGCGCCAGCAGCCAGCGCCCCTGCGAGCGCCGCCCTGCCCGACGGAGAAGCGCCCACCGCCCCGTCGCCGCAGGCCACGCTGCGGCCCGACGCGCAGGGCAGCAGCTACGCGCTGATGCTGGCGTTCACCGCCCCCGTTGGCGACAAAACGGAGCTCTACCTGCTGAACGATAGCCCCTACCATGCCCTGTACAGCGTCGGCATGTACGAGCAGCGCAGCGGCAACGTGCTGCCCCTCGCCCAAGGGGCGATAGCGCCCGACAGCAAGCTGCCGGTCAAAACCCTGCACCTGAGCGAGCTGCGCGTGGCGCAAACGCTGCGCGTGGAGGCCATCCTCTACAAGAACATCCCCTACGCGCCCCACAGCCTTGAAACCGCCGATGTAACGCTCCAGCCCGTCAAGTTCTTCAGGCAGGGAGTCTTCGTCGAAACAGAATTTTTTGATGAAAAGGTGATGCTCCTCCCCCTCTTTTCGAGCGAGGGCGCCGAGAAGGAGCAGCTGGTCAGCATCTCCGCCGAGGCGCTGCGGGAGGCCATGCTGCAAAAAAACGATCTGCCCGCTAAGCCAACGCCGCAGCAGGCCTCGCAAGCCGCTGAGGTGGAAGAGGTTGACTTGCACGCCGAGATGCTCGTGTCCTCCCCCGAAAAGCTGCCGGCAGGCGAGCTGCTGGCGCTACAGTTAGCCCGCTTCACGGCCATGCTCGAAAACGCCCTGAAGTCCGGACGTAAGGGTAAAATCGTCTTCATCCACGGCATCGGCAGCGGCAAGCTCAAGCTGGAGCTGCGCCGCTGCCTCGACCACAGCTACCCCGACGTGCCCTACTTCGACGCCTCGTTCCGCGAGTACGGCTACGGCGCAACGATGGTCGTGCTGTAGGGGTGAAATCTATTAACAACCAGCATATTATATTTATTAACAGAATGGGGCAAGGCCTTATGGCTTTCTCTTGCGTATTTTTTGTATCTTTGGCAGCTTTCCGTTTTCAAAAGGGAGCGTAACATAATGTCTAACTTTTAAATTTGTAAAAAAATGATTGATGAACAAAATGTCGATGCACAAGACTTAGAGCCTATTGTGCCAGCGGAAAAAGAATCTGCTCAGGATTTTTTAGATGAAGCAGTTGACCTGCACCTTGAAGAAGTGAAGGTTACCAACGCTTCGGTTGCTGTAGATCAGTTTGATTGGGAGTCCTTTGAAAACGAGGACAACGTGTACGATGTTGATAAAAGCGTTATTACCCACCGCTACGACGACACCCTGTCGAAGGTGGGCGCAGGTGAAATCGTGGAGGGCACCATCATTTCGCTCAACAAGCGGGAAGCGGTGGTAAACATTGGCTACAAGAGCGAGGGGGTTATCAACATCAACGAGTTCCGCTACAACCCCGATTTGCAGGAGGGAGACAAGGTGGAGGTTTACGTGGAGAACACCGAGGATAAGAAAGGCCAGCTGCTGCTTTCGCACAAGCAGGCGCGCGTAATGCGCTCGTGGAACAAGGTTAACGAGGCGCTGAAAAATGACGAAATCATCAACGGCTACATCAAAAGCCGCACCAAGGGCGGCATGATTGTTGACATATTCGGCATTGAGGCGTTCTTACCCGGCTCGCAGATTGACGTAAAGCCCATTCGGGATTACGACATCTTTGTGGGTAAAACGATGGAGTTCAAGGTGGTAAAGATTAACCCTGAGTTCCTCAACGTGGTGGTATCGCATAAGGTGCTGATTGAGGCAGAGTTGGAGGCGCAGAAGAAGGAGATAATGTCCAAGCTCGAAAAGGGTCAGGTGCTGGAAGGCGTGGTGAAAAACATCACCTCCTACGGCGTGTTCATAGACTTGGGCGGGTTGGACGGCCTTATCCACATTACCGACTTGAGCTGGGGGCGCGTGGCGCATCCCGAAGAGATTGTGCAGCTTGACGAGAAGATAAACGTGGTTATTTTGGACTTCGACGATGCCAAGAAGCGCATTGCCCTTGGCCTGAAGCAGCTTACGCCGCATCCGTGGGATTCGCTTGACCCCAACCTGAAGGTGGGCGACAAGCTGAAAGGCAGGGTGGTGGTGATGGCCGACTACGGCGCTTTTGTGGAGATTGCGTCGGGGGTAGAGGGCTTAATTCACGTGTCGGAGATGTCGTGGGCGCAGCACCTGCGCAGCGCTCAGGAGTTCCTCAAGGTGGGGGACGAGGTAGAGGCCGTTGTCCTCACTCTGGATAAGCAGGAGCGCAAGATGTCGCTGGGCATCAAGCAGCTCAAGCCCGACCCGTGGGAGAACATCGAGCAGAAGTACCCCAAGGGGGCCTGTCATACCGCTAAGGTGCGCAACTTCACCAACTTCGGCGTGTTCGTCGAAATTGAAGAAGGGGTGGATGGCTTAGTGCACATCAGCGATTTGAGCTGGACAAAGAAAATCAAGCACCCCAACGAGTTTACGCACGTGGGCGCTATGCTTGACGTGGTAGTGCTCGAAGTGGATAAGGACAACCGCCGCTTGAGCCTTGGCCATAAGCAAATTGAGGAAAACCCGTGGGAGGTTTTTGAAACCATTTTTACGGTGGACAGCATACATGAGGGCACCATCACCGAGTTTATAGAGAAGGGTGCGCTGGTGGCGCTACAGTATGGGGTCGAGGGCTTTGTAACGCCCAAGCACCTTGCCAAGGAGGATGGTACCACCGCCAAGCCTGACGAAAGGCTGCCGTTCAAGGTGATTGAGTTCAACAAGGGGTCAAAGCGCATTATCCTTTCGCACCTGCGCACCTACGAAGACATCAAGCGTGAAAACGAGGAGAGCGCCCGCAAGGTAGAGGCCGACACCACGCAGAAGGCGATGAAGAAGGTGAATGCTTCGATTGAGAAAACCACCTTGGGCGACATATCCAACCTTGCTGCCCTGAAGTCTGAAATGGTAGAGAACACCCCGGTGGCGCTGGTTGTAGAGGTCGCGCCGGTAGAAGAAAAGGTGGAGCAGCAGCAGGACGAGCAGCAGCAGCAGTAAAATGCGCTTAATCGCGCGGTTACTTGCTTTATTAACCGGCAAAACCCCTGCAATAGCGTAGGGGTTTTGTTTTAAGTATGCGGGGAGCTACGATTAGCAGCACGCCCCGTTAATCACTAAAGTATTTGCATATGAGAACACTACAGCTATTCGTCATGGTTGGCATAATGAGCGTTGCGGCGCCCATTGGCCTTTTGGGGCAGGCGGGTAAGGATTATAAAGAGCTTAAAAATCACAAAAAAATCAACGTGAAGGCATGGGCGAAGACTACCAAGCCGTTGTATGCCAGCTTTGCGAGCAAGGACGTGTCGTTTGAAAAAAACGAGCTGCCTAACGTATCGCGAACCGACATTTGGGGAGAAACAGGGTGGCGTGGCGAGCGGATTGCTACGCAGCTGCTGCTGTGGAGCGGGAAGGGGGCAAGCAACGTAGCGCTTCACCTGTCGGACTTGGAAACGGCGGATGGGCAGAAAATTAGCGCGGACAATTGCACTACGGGGTTTCTTCGCTACGTTATGAGCGATAAGTTTGGGGCTGACGGATGCGCACCGCGCGTTGCTAAAGCGCTGGACTCTATGCTCGTTGCCGATGTCATAGATGATAAGTTAGCTACGGTAAACCTCAAGGCGCAGAGCGTGCAGCCCGTATGGCTTACCCTGAACATCCCTGCGGAGGCAGCTTCCGGCAAGTATAAGGGGTTTATCACTGTTACGGCTAACGAGTTGGAGCAGCCCATTACGATGACTGTCAACGTTTTTGTGCGCGACCGCCAGCTGCCGCCGCCTGCGGAGCGCTCGTTCTACCTCAACCTGTGGCACGACCCGCTGGCCGTGGCACGCTACCACAAGCTTACGCCGTGGAGCAAGGCGCATTTTGAGACGATGAAGCCGATGGTGTCCATGTTGAAGCAGTGCGGGCAAAAGTCTATCTCCATCAACCTTTCCGGCAGTGCGAGCGACGAGGCCGACTATGGCCTGTTGACCTACCTCCGGCGCGTAAATAGCACGTGGAGCATTGACTTTACGAAGCTGGACACGTGGGTGGAGTTTATGATGAGCATGGGCATAGACCGCGAGCTGTGCGCCTACTTGGATGGCGGCGCAGCGCAGGCTATCAGCTACTTTGACCAAGCCAGCAATAGCGTTAAGGTGCAGACCTTAAATGTTGATAGCCGAGAGTACAGCGACTACCTGTCGAGTACGCTAACGCTGCTGGCGGGGCACCTCAAGGCAAAGGGCTGGCTCAACAAAACCTCCGTGTGCCTGAAGGAGGTGGGTAAAGAGCGCTTGCAAAAGTATATTGCCGCGGTGCTGAAGGCTGACAACACCTACAAAATAAGCTACTTAGGTAGCTATTTCCCCGATGTGGAAAAGCACGTTGACCACTACAGCGTGTCGCAGTCGTTGCCCTTGGCGGCTACGCAGAAGGAGTCGCGCAAAAAGGCTGGCCTCCAGCTTTGCTTTTACGCGCCTTGTAGCGACGAATCGCCCAATACCTACGTCTTTTCGCCATCGGCAGAGGCGGCATGGATAGGGTGGTACGCCGCTGCCAACGGCTACGATGGCTACATGCGCCAAGCCTACAACAGCTGGGGAAAGCAGCCGCTGAAGGATTCCAGAAGTGCCTTATACGCAGCGGGGTACCAATGCTTGGTGTACCCCGAAGGCCGCTCTTCCGTGCGCTTAGAGCGCTTGGTGGAGGGTATTCAGGACTTTGAAAAGGTGAAAATTTTGCAGCAGCAGCTGGACAAAACCAACGACAAGGTGACCCTCAACAAGCTGCAAAAGGTGCTTCAAACGTTTACCCTTGACAAGCTCAAAAAGCAACCCACCAGCACCACGGTGGACAACGCGAGGGCTTTGCTGAACTCGCTGTAGCAGAGGCTTGCAGGGGGATTTATGGGGGGACGTAACGTATTTTATTTTAATGTTAGCGTAAGAAAAATGGTCGAGCAAATTGAGAGCATTGCACAGCGGTTTGCAGAGGTGCAATCGCTCAACAGCAAGGTTATTCAGCCCTGCTACGGTATTGATATTTTGTCGCATCAGGCGGTGAGCGATGTGGTTAGCACCATTCGTGAGCTGCTGTTTCCCGGCCACTTTGGTGGCGGCAATGCCCGCCGGCAGGCCGGTTCGGCGGAGGAGGGCAGCAGCGCTAAGTTTACGCGCCTGCACGGTATGCTGACCCAGCTCATTAAGTCGGTAGCTTGCGCCGGCTGCGCCGAGCTGCCGTACCCGCCGCCGCGCAGCGGGCAGTCCTCTGAGCAGTTGTCCCTGGCGTTCTTAGCGCAGCTGCCCGACATCGCGCAGCTGCTGTCGCTTGATGTTCAGGCGATTTGTAAAAATGACCCTGCCGCTTGCAGCTACAGCGAGGTGATTTTTACCTATCCGGGCATTCGCGCCATGACCAGCTACCGCATAGCCCACCAGCTGCTGCTGCTGGGTATCCCCATGCTACCCCGCATGATAACCGAAATGGCGCACTCCGACACCGGCATCGACATCCACCCGGGGGCAACCATTGGCAGGGGCTTTGCCATTGACCACGGCACCGGCATAGTCATTGGCGGAACCTGCATCATTGGCGATAACGTAACGATATACCAAGGGGTTACGCTTGGGGCGAAAAAAATTATCGCCGACAAAAAAGGGGCGCTCGTTAAGGGTACTCCCCGCCACCCTATCATTGAGGACGACGTAACCATATACGCCGGAGCCACCATTCTGGGGCGCATCACCGTGGGGCGCGGCAGCATCATTGGCGGCAACGTGTGGCTCATGGACAATATCCCCGCCAACTCAAAAATTACCAGAAAAGACACCCTGTAAATCAGGCACAAGCGCGATGATGGAGAAAAGAAATGAGAAATTTTGTGAAAATGCGGCCTATAATTTGGCAAGCATAAAACTTTGCTCTAACTTTATAACAGAGTTTTAATTATTACAATCGTATATACTATGGAAACAACAACCATTACATTCAACCGTTTACGGCGCATTAAGGATGCGCTGCCTGATGGCAGCACGCATAAAATTGCCGACTTGTTAGGCGTAACCGTCGATACGGTGCGCAACTTTTTTGGGGGCGACCATCTGAAGGCGCAAACCGCCGGCATCCACTACGAGCAGGGGCCTGACGGCGGCTTAGTAACCTTTGATGATGCCACGATGCTTAACTTGGCATGTAAAATTTTGCAGGAGCACAACATTGCTATTCCCAGCTAACTGAAAAAGATTAAAGAAACCAACAAGATGAAGCTACTTGAAGGAAAAGTTGCCATCGTGACAGGAGCTGCACGTGGCATAGGCAAGGCTATTGCCGTTAAGTTTGCCTCGGAAGGGGCGGACATTGCGTTCACCGATTTGGCCATTGACGACAACGTGAAGCAGACCGAGGCGGAAATCGCTGCGCTTGGCGTTAGGGTCAAGGGCTACGCCTCGAACGCTGCGCAGTATGAAGACACGCATAGCGTGGTGGAGCAAATCGTGAAAGATTTTGGCCGCATTGACATTTTGGTGAACAACGCCGGCATCACGCGCGACGGCCTGCTTATGCGCATGAGCGAGTCGCAGTGGGACATGGTGATTAGCGTAAACCTGAAGTCGGCCTTTAACTTTACCCACGCGGTGGCGCCCACTATGGTGAAGCAAAAAGGGGGCAGCATTATCAACATGAGCTCGGTGGTGGGCGTGAGCGGAAACGCTGCGCAGGCCAACTACTCGGCCTCGAAGGCGGGGCTGATTGGCCTTGCCAAGTCGGTTGCCAAGGAGCTTGGCTCGCGGGGTATTCGCGCCAACGCGATAGCCCCCGGCTTCATCATCACCGACATGACCAACCAGCTTTCGGATGAGGTGAAGGCTAAGTGGGCAGAGGCCATTCCGCTCCGGCGCGGGGGAACCCCTCAGGACGTGGCCAACGTTGCCCTGTTCCTCGCCTCCGACCTGTCGAGCTACGTAAGCGGGCAGGTGGTGCACGTTTGCGGGGGCATGAACACGTAGCCCTCTTGAGCGGTGCCCGCTAAGGCAATGAACGATACTCCCATTATTTTAGGTATAGAATCCTCGTGCGACGACACTTCGGCGGCTGTCGTGCGGGGGTGTACGCTGCTGGCCAACGTGATTGCCGGCCAGCGCGTGCACGAGGCCTACGGCGGCGTGGTGCCCGAGTTGGCATCGAGAGCGCACCAGCAAAACATCATTCCGGTAGTGAGCCGTGCGCTAACGCTGGCGCAGGTGCGGGCTGACGAGCTGAGCGCCATTGCATTCACGCGCGGGCCGGGGCTTATGGGGGCGCTGCTGGTGGGCGCCTCGTTTGCCAAGGGGCTTGCGCTGGCTACGGGCGCACCGCTCGTTGACGTCAACCACCTGCAAGGGCACGTGCTTTCGCACTTTATCGACGAGCCAGACAAGCCCCTGCCGCACCCCAAGTTTCCCTTCCTCTGCCTGCTGGCCTCCGGTGGGCACACGCAAATCTTGCTGGTGAAAGCCCCGCTTGAGCACGAAATCATTGGCCAAACCATTGACGATGCCGCCGGCGAGGCCTTCGACAAGTGCGCTAAGGTGATGGGGCTGCCCTACCCGGGCGGGCCGGTCGTTGACAAGCTGGCGGCGCAGGGCGACGCGCGGCGGTTTTCCTTTGCCAAGCCGCAAGTACCGGGCTTGGACTACAGCTTTAGCGGGCTAAAGACCTCGTTCCTCTACTTTCTGCGCGACCAAATGGCGCAAGACCCCACCTTCGTTGAGGCGAACAGGGCAGACCTCTGCGCTTCGGTGCAGCGCACCATCGTTGAAATTTTGCTGGGTAAGCTGGAGAAGGCGGTGCAGCAAACGGGGGTGAGGGAGGTGGCCATTGCCGGAGGGGTTTCGGCCAACGCAGGGCTGCGCCTTGCGCTCAAGGCCGCGGGCGAAAAGCAGGGCTGGGCTACCTACCTGCCCGAG
>JAITMY010000070.1 GCA_031290755.1 Prevotellaceae bacterium | reverse complement strand
GTTAGCGTAGTCAATGTTTTGCTTTGCGATTTCATCTTTGCACCGTGGGAAGGCCTTGATGAAGGCCTTTTTGCTGGCCACCTTCGGCTTGAAATCTTGGATAAGGTAGAAGGTTTTATTTTCCTCAAAAACGAGCTCCTCCGTGCCGGTAAGGTGGTCGGCAGGGGCGCCCTCCAAGGTGCTCACGCTCTCCACCTTCATGAGCGACGTGGTGCCGCCATACCCGCCATCCTTGCGGTGGTTCACGATGCGCAGCTTGCGCACAATGCCCAGCTGTACGCTGCCGTCGATAACCACCTCAATGAAGTCGTCCTTGCTGCGAATGAAAAAGCGCTTGCCAATGGTTACGTACCTCACCTCGCTCACGTTGGCAATTTCCATGATGCTGCTGTCTTCGCCAATGAACTGCATCTGCCCAAGCAGCAGGTTGTAGTTGAGCGTGGCGGCGGCCTGCTCGCCGCCTTTGAAAAACACCGTGCCCTTGGCAAACTTCGGCAGCAAGTACTGCGTCTCCTTTGACATGGTTTGCGCAACATCGTTGTAGCGCTCTGATAGCTGCACGGCCTCACGCTTTTGTGCGCACGCCAAACCCGCGCTGCAAAGCAAAAGGATAGAAAGAAAATGTTTCATGGCTGCTGTGAATTAAAGTTTAACGGTGCGTTTTATCCTCCTTTACGTCCCTGTACTCAAGCCCTTCGTTATACACCTTCATGGCGCGGAAGCTCATGCCCATGCTGGAGTAGCCGCCATCGTGGAACAGGTTTTGCATGGTAACCTTGCGCGTTAGGTCGGAGAACAGCGTAACGATGTAGCTGGCGCAATCCTCGGCGTTGGCGTTGCCCAGCGGGGACATGCGCTCGGCAAAGTCCACCAAGTTGTCGAAGCCCATGATGCCGCTGCCTGCCGTGGTGGGCGTTGGCGACTGCGAAACGGTGTTGATGCGGATTTTCTTTTCGCGCCCGTAGATGTAGCCAAAGCTGCGGGCAATGGATTCGAGCATGGCCTTGGCGTCGGCCATGTCGTTGTAGCCGTAAAGGGTGCGCTGCGCCGCAATGTACGACAGCGCCACCACCGACCCCCACTCGCTGATGGCGTCGGCCTTGCGGCACACCTGTAGCATCTTGTGGAACGAGATGGCCGAGATGTCAAGCGTTTGCTGTAGGAAGGTGTAGTCGAGCTCGTCGTAGGTGTGCCCCTTGCGGACGTTGGGCGACATGCCGATGGAGTGCAGCACGAAGTCGAACTGCCCGCCAACGTGCTCCATGCCCTTGCGCACTAAGTTTTCCAAATCCTCCACCTTGGTGGCATCCGCGGGGACAACGGCAGCGTTGACCCTTTTGGCCAGCTCGTTGATGGTGCCCAAGCGGATAGAAACGGGGGTGTTGGTGAGCACCAGCTGCGCCCCCTCTTCGTAAGCTCGCTCAGCTACCCTCCACGCAATGGATTTGTCGTTGAGCACGCCAAAAATCAGGCCTCTTTTGCCTTTAAGTAAGTTGTATGACATAGCGAAAATTTAATGGTTTAACTACGCACAAAGGTAGTAAAAAGTTTACACAAGTGGTTTTTATTGCTACCTTCGTGGCTATTTTTTCTCAACATGCTAACTTGAAAGTGATTTAACTTGCTATAAACTATGTGGATTACTCTTTCCTTAATCTCGGCCTTGCTGCTGGGGTGCTACGATGCCTTTAAAAAGGAGTCGCTGCGCGGCAACGCGGTGCTGCCCGTGCTCTACACGGCTTCGCTCGTAGGGGCGCTTGTGTTTGCGCCGCTGCTCGTTGTTTCCAAGCTGCACCCCGATGCGCTGTCCCTGCTCTACATGCCGCCGATGACGTGGCACCAGCATTTGCTTACGTTCGTCAAGTCGTCCATTGTGGGCGCGTCGTGGGTGCTGTCGTACTACGCCCTGCGCTACCTGCCCATCACCATAGCGGCGCCCATACACGCCACCGCTCCGCTGCTCACGCTGCTGGGCGCCGTGCTGCTGCTTGGCGAATCTCTGAAGGCGGCGCAGTGGGGCGGGGTTGCGGTTACAATGGCCTTCTTCGGGCTGTTCTCTTACGTGGGCAGGGCCGAAAAGATTTCGTTCCTGCGCAACAAGTGGATGCTTTGCCTCTACCTCGGCACCTTTTTGTCGGCCATGAGCGGCTTGTACGATAAATACCTGCTCTCCAGCATCGGCATACCTAAGAACACCATGCAGGCGTGGTTCAGCATATACGTGCTGGTGGTGCTGCTGCCGTTCCTGCTGCTCAAGTGGTGGCCGGTGCGCCGCGCCAACAGGTTTGTTTTTCGCTGGTCAATTCCGCTCATTGGCGTGTTCCTTGCCGTTGCCGACTTTGTTTACTTCTACGCCTTGGCGCAGCCCACCTCGCTGGTAGCGATAGTTTCGGCGCTGCGCCGCTGTAGCGTGATGGTGCCCTTTTTGGTCGGCGCTGTGTTTTTCAGAGAGCAGCACATAGGGCGAAAATTTCTCATCCTGTGCGGTATGCTGGCGGGGGTCGCCATGATAGTGCTAAGTAGCTGATGGCAAACGGCGCTATGGCTACATTAGCGCCTGCGCCGCGCAAGCCTACCCCTCCCTTAGGAGGGTTAAATCATTTAAAATTCAAAGCGGCCTTTTGGTTATTAGGAATAAAGCGTTACCTTTGCCCCCGCTGAACGGTAGAGATTCGGGGTGTAGCTCAGCCCGGTTAGAGTACGCGTCTGGGGGGCGCGTGGCCGCTGGTTCGAATCCAGTCACCCCGACTACCAAAAAATACCGAACAGCCCGCCTGGGCTGTTCGGTATTTTATTGTTGTTGCAGCGGCGGCTTGGCCTACTTTCCCCCGTACACCTTCCTTAGCGCGTCTTCCAGCGCCTCGCCGTAGAGGTTGCGGGCAACGATGGTGCCGCTTTTGTCGATGAGCACGTTGGCGGGGATGGCACGCACGCCGTAGAGCGCGGCGGGGCTGCTGTCCCAGCGCTTGAGGTCGGACACGTGCGTCCACGTGAGGTTGTCCTTGGCAATGGCCTTCACCCACCGTTCGCGGTCGCGGTCGAGCGACACGGCGAGGATGTCAAAGCCCTTGCCCTTGTACTTGTTGTAGGCCTTCACGACGGCGGGGTTGTCTTCGCGGCAGTCGGGGCACCACGAGGCCCAGAACTCCAGCAGCAGGTAGCCCTTGCCCAGCCGCGATGCGAGCGCCACGGGGTTGCCCGCCGTGTCGTTAGCGGTGAAGTCGATGGCGGGCTTGCCCACGCTCACGGTTTGCAGCGTGGCGGCCAGCTCTTGCAGGGTCTTCACGTAGGGCGTGCCCCACAGCGAGGAGTCGAGGCGGGCAACGTTGGCAAGGATTTCTTCTGCCGACAGCCGCCACGAGAAGTCGCGGTAGAGGGCGTAGGCCGCCACCAGCGAGGCGGGGTGCGCCGCAATGAAGGTGTCGATGTGCACGCTGTCGCCCTGCTGCCGGTAGGCCCTGTAGAGGTCGTGCAGCGCCGAGCCGGCCACGGTGGTGTTGTGGTAGCGGTGGGCGCTGTCGAGCAGCACGGTGATGTTGCCCTGCTCCAAGAACACGAGGTACTGCCCGTGTGCGGCGTCCAGCGTCAGCCCATAGACTTCGGGCAGCGGCACGCTCAGCGGCAGCCGGAACGTGCCGTCTTTGACGGCGGCGGAGTCCACCACGCGGAAGGCTTTGTTCTCGAATTTTTGCAGGTACACCACGCCCGAAGTAACGTTGGCTACTGCTCCGCTCAGCTCAGGTTTGCTGTCGGAATGGCGGCAAGCAAACGTTGCGCTCGCGGCCAGAATAAAGAATGCTGTTTTTTTCATACTGTAATAATTTAGGTATTAAAATTTCCTGCAAGGTAGCAGCTATTTTCGGAATAAGCAATACCATGAATAGGGTATTTTTCAAACCTTGCGTGGGTAGGTGTTGGGCAGAGCCTCAACACGGGGATGGCTACAGCCGCACTGCCGTCAGCTCTCTGCCCAGCCGGTGCAGCGTGCGCTCTATCTTTTTGGTTTGCGGCTCCGAAATATACGACAGGCCTGCCGAGTACTGCCGCATAAGCGAGGGGTTGATAGCGGCCAGCTTCGCAAATTGGCTCACCTTTATCCAGCTGTAGCAATTAAACACCGAG
>JAITMY010000066.1 GCA_031290755.1 Prevotellaceae bacterium | reverse complement strand
TGTGCGCGATATTTGATTTCAATAATGGCCACTGATGAGCCATTGAGCATCAAAATGTCATACTCGTTTTCCAATTTACCTTCGCGGCGATTTTCGTTTCTCAGCACAAAATCGTAGCGTATATTACCAAAACGATGAGATGCTTCCAGCTCATTGAAAAAATGCTCTTCGGCAAAGAAGCCGTTATTGTTGGCAGTGTCGCCGACCATCTTGTTGACTTTGTTCAGCGATGCCTCAAGTTTTTTGAGCCGCTTGTCGGCGGCTTCTTCAATTTCTTTGCTGTGTGCTCTGTCCTCTTGAGAACGACGTAATGCGGCTTCTTCAATTTCTTTGCTGCGTGCCCTATCCTCTTGAGAACGACGTAATGCGGCTTCTTCAATTTCTTTGCTGTGTGCTCTGTCCTCTTTGAAGCGCACTTCTGCGGCTGCCGCAAATTCTTTTTGCAGCTGCCGCAATTCTGCAAATGATGCCCAAACGCTTTCAAACGTAGCGGGCGCTGTGGTTTGTGCTGCCTTTTCTTGTTTCATAGCATAAAAAAATAAGTTGTTCCCGCAAAGATAATACTTTTTTTTCTGTACTACAAAAGGACACCGCAAGCCCTCGCGAGCTTGCGGTGTTCTTTGCGGGCTTTGTTCCGCGCCCTACATAGGAAAAACTAAGGCAAAGACAACACCAGGCGGAAGCCAACGTTGTTGTAACGGGTATTTGCAGCCTTGCAAATGCTCATTGTTTGCAAATAATTTACCGCCGAACGGCATAAAAAATCCGCCTCGCGCCAGCGAGCCGGACTAAAAAGAGGATATAGGGGGGCACTAACTATAGTGCTGTGCTGTTACGACAAATTCCCTTGCCGTGCAAGCATTTACGCAACTATTTATTGACAATTTCAGCATAGTTTTCAATGAATGATGTTGATATTTCTATTAAGCAACGGCGCAAGGGTAGTAAATGTTTACTGCTTACCAAATTTTTAACAAAATATTCTGTCCTGTTAGGGACACCATGTTGGTAGAAACAATTTCGGTACCCGCTTATCTGACCCCATACGGGGTCAAATGTACTGTGTGGGCGGCATTCGTTTTCTACCAACATCTGAACCCTAAAGGGTTCCTAATCCATCCTCTTCTACTTCGGTTACCAATGCGACAGGATTTCGGCGGCAATCCCACACGGTAGCAATGTAAATTGTTTCACCTTCGATATAGTAAATAACTTTGTAGAGTTTCTTTACCAACAATGCACGAAACTGTTTAGAAGCCCCGACAAGCAATGGTTCGATACGCGCTATTTGCGGGAAGCTGCTCAACAGCTCCGCCTTGTCAAGAATGGCGTTGTAGGTTTCGACAGCAGCACGTTCGTTCACATGGCTGATAAAGCTGTAGATGCCTTCCATTCTACGTTGAGATTTTTCTGTCCAGCAGATTGTCATATTCTTGGATGTCTGGCTCGCATTTCTTCCATTGATACAACCAGCCCATTTTGGACGTCTAACACCGATTGCTCCACTTCCGCACGGAGCTCTGCCACCGTCATTCGGCAAGGCAATTCCCATTCGGGGTGCTGCGCGTGTATCTGGTCAACTATATCCAAATTGTCATCATCTGTTGCCACTGCCTGCCCCGGCGTTTGACGGCGAGCAGCGGGTTGCTTCATACTGCCGTAAACTTTTTTCCGCGCCTTCGGGCGTTCCAATACCATCGTGTCCATACTTTTGTTGTTTTAGTGATATGCAAAATTACTTCACGCCGCAAAGGTAGTATTTTTTTCCGCTTGTTTGCCCCACGCTTGTATAACAGGAAAAGTTTTGTAACTTTGCACTTTAATTTTAAATTTGCCCGCTGCTATGAAAATTCCTTGGGCGGTAGCTACTGCCGCAATGCTTGCGCTGAGCGCTCCGGCCTTTGCGCAGGTCAGCTTCGACTTTGAGGATGGCGGCCTGCCGCCGGGCTTTGAGCAAAGCCCCGCCGAGCGCTGGGGCGTGAGCACGGCCTCGCCGCTGGCGGGCAGCCTCTCGCTGCGCTGCGTGGCGCCAAGCGACCTGCCGCGGGAAAATGGGGTGGACAAAATCGCCCTCCTTGTGCCGCCCGACGCGGCGGCGCTGGCCGATACCCTCCGGCTTTTGTTTCGCCACAGCTACTCCTCTACCATCAGCGCATCCAACCGCTTCGCCATATTTTTTGGGGCGAGCGCGGGCGCCGAAAGCATGTCGCCGACCGACAAAACGCTGAACGCTTACGTGCTAAGCATTGTCGGCACAAGCGGCAACGACACCCTACGCCTGTTTCATCAAAAAAACGGAGCGCTCACCACGCTCATCACCTCCCACATCAAAACCAAGAATACGCCGCTGGCGGTGGAGCTGGTGCGCTCGCCCGAAGCCCTGTGGACGCTGCGCGTGGGCAGCAGCTTTGCCGCCATGAGCGAGCAGGGCGCGGCGACCTACGACGAGGCGCCCGCGGGCAGCTACGTGGGCTTTTCCCTCATCTACAGCAATGCCAACCAAACCAAGGAGATGTGGGTGGACGAGGTCTATGCCCGCTTTGTCCCCCGCGTGCTGGCCGTGCCCCGCTACGGCGATATTGTTTTCAGCGAGCTGATGGTGCACCCCACCGCCGACGGCGAGCTGCCGGAGGAGTACATCGAGCTGTACAACCGCACCGACCGCGACGTGTCCCTCGACGGGTGGACTATCGCAAGCCCCACGCGGGTAGGCCGCATAACCGCCGGCGCCGTGAAAGCCCACGGCTACGCGCTCGTCGGCAGGCGCATGGCGGCGCTTGGCGACACGCTGGCCGTAACCAGCCGCCCCACGCTCACCGACGGCGGCATGAGCCTGCGCTTGGCCGACGCCCGCGACGTGGCCGTGGCAGCCCTCACCTACAGCGACCGCTGGTACGGCGACGAGGCGAAGCAGGCGGGCGGCTACGCGCTCGAAAAGGTGGACGTGAACAACTTGGAGGAAACGGCGGCCAACTGGCAGGCCTCGAACGACGAGCGCGGCGGCACGCCCCACACGCTCAACTCCGTGGCCGCCGCCAACCCCGACAACACGCCGCCCTCCTGCCTGAGCTTTGAGGTGGCGGGCAGCCAAGTGCGGCTAAACTTCAGCGAGGCGATTGACGGGGAGGCGCTGAGCGCGGGCAGCTTCGCGATAGACAAAGGCCTTGGCGCGGCGCAGGACGTGCTGTTTAGCAGCCAGAGTCCGGCATCGCTCACGCTACGCTTTGCGCAGCCGCTGGCGCCGGGCGCCATCTACACCCTTGCGGTGGAGGCCGCCGCCGTTTGCGACCTGTCGCAGAACTGTAGCGGCGACTTCACCCTGCCTGTAGGCCTGAGCGAGGCGCCTGCGCCGGCGGACATCGCCATCAACGAGGTGCTGTTTAACCCTTTTGCCGGCGGCGTTGATTTCGTGGAGCTCTACAACCGCTCGGAAAAAATCGTAGCCCTGCAAGGCTTGCAGATAGCCAACCGCAAGGCCAGCGGTGCGCTCAACAAGGCCTACCGCCTGCCGGCCTACCCGCTCTTTCCGCGCAGCTACGTGGTGCTCACCACCAGCCCCGAAGCGGTGCAGGCGCACTACGCCTGCCCGCACCCGCTGGCCTTCATTGCGCTGGCCACCATGCCGTCGTACCCCAACGATGCGGGCTGCGTGGCGCTGCTCGACTCCGCGGGCGCGGCGATGGAAGATTTTTACTACACTGAAAAAATGCACAGCGGCATACTTGCCGACAGGAAGGGCGTTTCGCTGGAGCGCATCAACCCCGACAGGCCGGCTGCCGAGGCCTCCAACTGGCTGTCGGCGGCGCAGGCGGCGGGCTTCGCAACACCAACCGGTGAGAACTCGCAGCACTCCGAGCGCGTGAACACCAGCCCGGACGCCGTGAGCCTTTTCCCCGAAGTCTTTTCCCCCGACGGCGACGGGTTCGACGACGTGCTGTTTGTGGCCTACGCCATGCCCACGGAGGGCTACATCGCCAACATCACCGTTTTTGACGCCGCAGGCAGGGTGGCGCGAACGCTGTGCCGCAGCATCACCTTAGCCGTCAAAGGCCAGCTCTCGTGGGATGGCACCTGCGACAACGGAGCGATTGCCCCCATTGGCCTCTACGTGGTGATGGTCGAAGCCTTTTCGCTTGAGGGCAAGGTGAGCCGGTACAAAAAAACCTGCGTTGTCGGCGCACGCTTTTAGGCCTACACCGCCACGGCTTCCTCCTCTGCCTCCAAGCCCTCCTCCTGCCGTAGGTTGTCAATGATGAACAGCTGGCGCTCGCGCGTGTTGGTGCCCATGTAAAACTCCAGCAGGTCGTGGATGATATCGTCTTTGGTGAGGCGCACGGGGTCGAGGCGGATTTTTTCTTCGCAGATAAATTCGGGGAACTCCTTCTTGTCTATCTCGCCGAGGCCTTTGAAGCGCGTGATTTCGGGCTTGTTGCCCAGCTTGCGGATGGCCTTGTTTTTCTCCTCCTCGCTGTAGCAGAAGATGGTTTCCTTTTTGTTGCGCACCCTAAACAGCGGCGTTTGCAGCACGTAGAGGTGGTTTTGGCGAATCAGCTCGGGGAAGAATTGCAGAAAGAACGTGATGAGCAGCAGCCGGATGTGCATCCCGTCCACGTCGGCGTCGGTGGCAATCACCACGCGGTTGTAGCGCAGGTTGTCGAGGCTCTCCTCGATGTCCAGCGCCGCTTGCAGCAGGTTGAACTCTTCGTTTTCGTACACCACCTTTTTGGTCATCCCGTGGGTGTTGAGCGGCTTGCCGCGCAGGCTGAACACGGCCTGCGTGTTCACCTCGCGGGTGGCGGTGATGGAGCCGCTGGCCGAGTCGCCCTCGGTGATGAAGAGGGTTGACTTCTCGGCCTTGTCGTTCTTGCTGTCGGTGTAGTGGGTGCGGCAGTCGCGCAGCTTCTTGTTGTGCAGGTTCGACTTCTTGGCGCGCTCGCGCGCCAGCTTTTGTATGCCCGAAATGGCCTTGCGTTCTTTTTCGTTCTCCAAGATTTTTTTGAGCAGCACCTCGGCCACGTCGGGGTGCTTGTGCAGGTAGTTGTCGAGCGCCTCCTGCACGAAGTCGAGCACGAAGCTGCGCACCGAGGGGCCGCTTGGCCCCATGTCGCGCGAGCCGAGCTTGGTTTTTGTTTGGCTCTCGAACACCGGCTCCTCCACCTTGATGCTCACGGCGGCCACGATGGACGTGCGCACGTCGGCGGGGTCGAAATCCTTCTTGTAAAACTCTTTGATGGTGCGGACAATGGCCTCGCGGAAGGCCGAGAGGTGCGTTCCCCCCTGCGAGGTGTGCTGTCCGTTGACGAACGAGGAGTAGTCTTCGCCGTAGCTCGTGCCGTGCGTCAGCGCCAGCTCAATGTCGCTGCCCTTGAGGTGGACGGGGGCGTAGAGCGGCGCCTCGCTCAGCCCCTCGTTGAGCAGGTCGAGCAGGCCGTTTTTCGACACGAACTCCGCCCCGTTGAGCGACACCACGAGGCCTGCGTTGAGGTACGTGTAGTTGCGTATCATGGCCTCCACGTACTCGGTGTTGAACTTGAAGTCGCCGAACAGCTCGCCGTCGGGCACGAACGAGGTCGTCGTGCCGTTCCGCTCCGAGGAGGCCTGTAGCGGGTGCTCCTGCTGCATCACGCCTTTGCCCCAGCAGCCTCCGGCCATCTTGCCGTCGCGAAACGAGCGGATGTCGAAGCGTGCCGAGAGCGCGTTCACGGCCTTGATGCCCACGCCGTTCAGCCCCACCGATTTTTTGAACGCTCGGCTGTCGTACTTGGCGCCGGTGTTCATCTGGCTGGCGGCCACCACCACGCTGCCCAGCGGGATGCCGCGCCCAAAGTCGCGCACGCTCACCACGCCGCCCTCGCCGATGCTAATGTCGATGCGCTTCCCGAAGCCCATGGCGTACTCGTCGATGGAGTTGTCGAGCACCTCCTTGAGGAGGATGTAGATGCCGTCGTCGGGCGAGCTGCCGTCGCCCAGCTTGCCAATGTACATGCCGGGGCGGCGGCGGATGTGCTCCTGCCAGTCGAGGTGCACCATGTTCTTTTCGGTGTAGTCTGATAATGCTGCTGAATCCATAATAAGGGTTTGCTACGATTTCAAATTGTTACGGCTGCAAAGATACAAGATTTTTTTTGGGAGCGTTAGCGCAGCCTCGCCACCACCCGCGCTATGCCCTCTGCGTGCGCCACCTCGCGGCCATCTACGAGCACGTGCAGCCCCTTGCCGCGCTTGAACTTCTCCCCCGTTTCGTCCCAAAAGATGGTGAGCGTTTTGCCGTGGTAGCGCAGGTTGTCGAGGCAGAACCAAGGCCACCGCCCGCGGGGCAGGAGGGGGCGCACCTCCAGCAGGCTGTCGGGGCGGGGGCGCAGGCCGGCGAGGCCGGTGATGATGAGGTCGGCAAAGGTGGAGTGGTTGTAGTAGCGGCTTCGCTCTTGGTCGCCCTTGAGCCAGTAGCCGGTAACTTCGTCCTGATACTCGCCGATGTAGGGTCGCCCGCGGTGGTGCTGCGCTTCGACGTAGCGCTCGAGGAGGGCGAAGTAGGCCGAGTCGCTCACCACCTGCTGCTGCGGCTGGCTGTTCATGAAGCTGGCCATGCCGGTGAGCGTTTGCGCGGTGGCGAAGGGCCAGATGGCGCCGTCCCACTCGCACTTGCAGCAGCTGCCCAGCTGCTCGCGGCAGCAGCCGTGGGCGCGGAACAGGGGGTGGCGGCGCTCGGCGGTGGTGAGGCCAAAGGGGGCAAGGAAGCCGCCCTCGTCGAGCGCCTGCCGCCACGCCTCGTTGTAGCGCGGGGCGTCGCTCACCATGCCGACGTACCACGGCATGTAGCCAATGGCCTCGCGCACGTGGGCAAAGGTGTCGGCCTGCTTCAGGGTTTCAAAGAAGCTCAGCGGCTCGCTCCACAGCTTTTGCTCCACGAGGGCTTTGAGCGTGTCGGCCTTGGCCGCGAAGGTGTCGGCCAGCGCTGCGTGGCCGGCCAGCCGCGCGGCCTGCGCAATGGCTACGGCGTTGGCGTACATGTAGCTGCTGATGCTGGGGCGGGCGTTCTTTTCGCGCCGCCCGCCGCTGATGGTTTCCTCCATAGCGTCGCGCACGTCGTACTGCCAGAACAGCCCGTCGGGGCGGCGGCGCTCCTGCTCCCACGCGGCGTACTCCGCCCGCAGGTCGGGCAGCAGGCCGGTGAGGTAGGCCGCGTCGAGGTTCACGCAGTAGCGCTGTAGCAGGGCGTAGGCCGTCCAGCTGCTGAACGCCCGCAGGCGCTTCAGCGGCTGCCCCTCGCTGCCGCGGTACCACAGGCGAACGTAGCTGTTGAGGTACGCGCTGTCGTGCAGCCACCGCAGCTCGAAGATGTGGTGCCCCAGCCCGCTGCTAATCATGTTGTACTTGTCGGCGTAGCTGCGGGGCACCAAGAACTCTGTTACCGTATATCCCTGCGGCGTTGCCCGCAGGTGCTTGCGCACCGACCACCAGCGGAAGTAGTACATCTCCTCGAAGTTGTCCTGCGGGCAGGCGAACAGGGGGATGTTGCCGCGCAGGAACTCCCACGCCTGCGCGTTGGGGATGGCCTGCGCCGCGTGCTCGTCCTCCATGCGGTTGAAGTAGTCGATGTGGTGCTTGAAGTCGTCGGCCTGTAGCAGGCGGGGCTGCCCGAGGGCGGGCGCGGAGGCCACGAGGAGGAGGGCGGCGGTAAAGAGCGGTGCGGTGCGCATGGTATTTAGGCTATACGGTTAAACGTTTTCTCTTCTTGCCGGCGGCGCTCGCCAGCAGAAAGCCCACCAAGAATATGGTGGTGGTGCCCAGCACAATGGTGAGGTAGCTGTGGAGCGGGCAGCCGAGGGCGGGCAGGCTCATCCACGCAATGAGCGCCACGCCCACGGCCACGGCCACCGCCGCGTGAGCGCTGCGCACCCGCCGCGACAGGTAGCCCAGCAGGAACAAGCCCAGCATCCCCCCGCTGAAGACCGAGGCGAGGCTCCACCACGCGTCGAGGGCGCTTTTGACCCGCATCATGGCCAGCCCCACCACCACGCCGAGGGCGCCCAGCGCCAGCGAGCAGCCGTAGAGCACGGCCATGCGCTGCCGGTTGCTCAGCGGGCGCCGCGCCCACTTCCCCACAAAATCGGTGAGTATCACCGTGGCCGAGCTGTTGAGGCTGGTGGCGATGGTGCTCATGCCCGCGGCAAAGATGGCCGCTATCAGGAAGCCCGTTACGCCCCTGGGCAGCCCGTGGATGATGAAGTGCGGGAACACGCCGTCTGGCGGCGTGCCCGCCGGCAGCAGCTCGGGGCGGGCGGTGTAGTAGGCAAACAGCGCCGCCCCGATGTAGAAGAACACCAGCGAAACCGGCAGGTAGAGCATACCCCCCATCAGCGCCGAGCGCTGGGCGCTGCGCTCTGTGCGGGCGGTCATGTAGCGCTGCACGTAGTTCTGGTCGATGCCGTAGTTTTGCAGGTTGATGAACACGCCGTAGGCCAGCACCACCCAGAACGTAGGCTCGGTGAGGCTTGCCCCGAAGCTGCCCAAGCTGAGCTTGCCGCCCTGCGCCGCCACGCTGAGCAGCTGCCCCGCCCCCTCGGGCATCGAGCAGGTCAGCACCACCGCGCAGATGATAGCCCCCGCTATCAGGATGAGGCCCTGCACCGCATCCGTCCACAGCACCGCGGCAATGCCCCCCAGCATCGCGTAGAGGATAACCCCCGCGCCGGTGGCCACGATGATGGCGCCCAAGTCCCAGCCAAACATCTTGCTCAGCGGCAGCGCCGTCAGGTACAGGATGGAGCCTACCCGCGCCAGCTGCGTGAGCAGGTAGCAGGTGGCCGCGTAGGCGCGCGCCCAGTAGCCGAAGCGCGCTTCGAGGTAGGCGTAGGCCGACACGCTGCCCACGCTCCGGTACAGCGGCACAAAGAACTTGGCCGCCAGCCACGAGGCCAGCGGAATGGACAGGCTAAACGCGAAGGCGCTCCAGTTTGTCGCGTAGGCGTTCCCCGGTATCCCCAGAAAGCTGATGCTGCTCACGAACGTGGCGAAGATGGACATCCCCACCACCCACGACGGCACGTTGCCCCCCGCCTTGGTGAAGGCCTCCGCCGACCGGTTCCTGAAGTAGAACGAGCAGCCGAACAGCACCACCCCCGCGGTGAAGCCGAAAAACAGTATGTAGTCAAGCAGCCCTAACGCCATTTGGATGCAGCGGTTTAGTAAAGGTTTTCCTCTCCAATCTCCTCAAGCGAGGCCATGATCTGCTCGCGCTCGCGCTCGCGGAAGTGCTCGAAGGGCGAGGCCAGCGCGTCGCCGCAAATGCCCTTCACCGAGAGCGCGCACTTCACCCCCTTGAGGTAGCTCGACCCGTAGCGCCCCACCGTGTAGAGCAGGCTGCTCACCTGCATCACCCGCCGGTGCAGCGGCGCAATCCGGGCAAAGTCCCGCGCCGCCGCCGCCTCGTAGAGCGCCACGTACAGCGCGGGGAAGATGTTCGCCCCGCCCGCTACCCCGCCGTGCCCGCCCAGCAGCACCGTTTCGGCCATCATCTCCTCCGGCCCCACGAGGAGCGAAAAGCCCTCCACGCCCCGCAGCGCGTAGCACAGCTGCTGGAAGTACACCCC
>JAITMY010000035.1 GCA_031290755.1 Prevotellaceae bacterium | reverse complement strand
TTAATGCTATGACAAAAACGTTGTCGGTGGCCGAAACAAAGCTGCGCATGTCCAGCCTCACGTCGCCGGCCACGAAGTCCGTGCGCACCTCGGCGTTGAGCATATCCTGCACCTCGCGCAGGCTGCTCGCCCCGCCTGCCGCCCCGCCGCGCCTGCGGATGGTGATGCCGCCGACGGGGACGGGCGAGCCGTTGTACGCCCAGAAGTCGCCCTTAGAGACGTAGAAGGTTTTGCTGCTTGCGCTGCCGCCGGAGGCCACGCCGATGTCGCCGTTGCCCATGAGGGCGGTGTGGGGCACGCGGGAGGTAAAAAGGCCTTCGTAGGCGGCGTCGCTCCACTCGCCGGCGTAGGGGGCGATGAGGGCTTGCACCTCCTCCCAGTCGGCGGCGTTGCCCTGCGCGGCGAGGCGCAGGGCAGAGGCAAGGAGGAGGGTGAGGGTCAGCAGGCGTTGAGGTTTCATGGTTTTATAGCTTTACTTAGCTCCGTGGAAGGCGTTACGCGCCCCGCGGAAGGCGTTACGCGCCCCGCGGAAGACGTTACGCGCCCCGGGGAAGACGTTACGCGCCCCGTGGAAGACGTTACGCGCCCCGTGGAAGGCGTTACGCGCCCCGCGGAAGACGTTACGCGCCCCGCGGAAGGCGTTACGCGCCCCGCGGAAGGCGTTACGCGCCCCGCGGAGCAAGCTTTAGTACCCCGGGTTCTGCGCCTCCGGGTCGCTCGCTATGTCGTCGTTGGAGTTGATTTCGTCCTGCGGGATGGGGTAGAGGATGCGGGCGGCGGGGAAGCCGGCCTCTCCCCACTGCGCCTTAGCCCACCGGTTGTACTTGCACACGCGGCGGGTGATTTGGCCGGTGCGGATGAGGTCAACGCGGCGCCAGCTCTCAAAGCAGAGCTCGCGCGAGCGCTCGTCCATGATTTTTTCGCGGAATTCGTCCTGCGACATGGCGCTCCACGCCAAGCCTGCGGGCTGTGCGCCGCCAAAGGCGCGGTTGCGCACGTCGTTTACGTACTTCACGGCGTTCCCGCCGTCGCCCAGCTCGTTGAGGCACTCGGCGTAGAGCAGGAGGATGTCGGCGTAGCGAATCATGGGGAAGTTTTTGCCCGATTGGAAGGTGCGGCGGATGGGGGAGGCGTCGGGGAGGTCGCAGTACTTGTCGGTGCGGTAGTCCTCGTACTTGCGCACGTGGGGCCAGGTTTCGTCGGTGGCGCCGCTCCAGCCCGAAGGCTTGGGCGATTGCCCGCGCCAGCTGAGGTCGTAGCGCAGGCTCACCTCGCGGCGCTGGTCGCCGGCCTCCCAAATGCCGGGCACGCCTATCTGGTCTTTCGGCTCGCCCATTGGGTTGTTGCCCTCGGTGTCGTTGCGGGTGTAGGCGGTGGGGATGTGCAGGTCGTAGCCGGCGATGTAGGCGCCGTCGTTAACCTTAATGGTGGGGTCGGGGCCTTCAAGGTCGAGGTACTCGGTTGCTGCGCGCGTGCCAAACTCCCACATGTAGCGGTTGTAGAGGTCGGTGTTGTTGTACTGAATTTCAAATATGGACTCCTTTGAGTTGGGGATGTAGGGGATTTCCTTGTTGTCGTTGAGGAAGAGGGCTGAGAACTGCGGCAGCAGCGTATATCGCCCGTCCATAATTTTTTCGAAGCACTCCTTGGCCTTGGTAAAATTGCGGAGGCCTGTTTCCTCCGGGGCGCTCATGTAGGCCTTTCCGAGCATGGCCCAGGCAGCGCCGGAGGTGGCGCGCTTGGGGTCGTCGGTGTTGTCGTCGGGCAGGTTGTCGGCGGCATACTGGAGGTCGCGAAACACGTAGTCCCACACGTCGGGTAGCGCCTGCCTCCCGCCGCCGCTCACGGTGGCCTCGGAGGTTATATCGACAATCGGCACGCGCCCCCAGTACATGGTGAGGTAGAAGGTTGCCAGGCCGCGGAAGAAGTGCGCCTCGCCCATCAGGCGCCGCGCGGCTTCGGGGTTTTCGCTTTCGAACTGCGGCAGCAGGGCGAGCACCTTGGCGGCGGGCACGATAACCTGCCAGTGCTTTTTCCAGAAGTTGGAGTTGCGGGACGAGGTGGCAATAAGCCCCTCGTAGCGGTCGTAGCCGGGCTGTCCGGGGTCGTCGGCGCCGCCGAACTGTCCGGCGCCCTGCTGCGACTCGTCGCTGCCGAGCTGCACCAGAAAGCCGGCGTCGCCGCCGCGGGTGTCGTTGGCAAAGGTTCGGTAGATGCCGTCCACCACCACGGCCACGCTCGACAGGTCGCCGTAGGCGGTTTCTTCGGTAAAGGCCACCATCGACTGCTCGTCGAGGAAGTCGCTGCAAGCGGTGGCGCCTGCTAAGGCAAGGGCGATTGCGCCCGCGATAGGTAATTTCGATATTGTTTTCATAGTAGTATAATTTTTTTTAGTTTGACAGTGTATGGTTCTAAAAGTTCAGGTTGATGCCCAGCACGTACATGCGGGTGGCGGGGTAGTAGTCGCCCATTTCGGGGTCGAAGCCGCCGTATGGCGTTAGGCAAAACAGGTTGGTTCCTGTGGCGTACACGCGCAGGCCTGTGTCGCCAAGGTAGCGCCGCGTGAGCTGCTGCGGGAAGGTGTAGGCGAGGGTGAGCGTGGAGAGGCGGAGGAACGAGCCGTCCTGCACCGAGATGTCCAGCTGGTTGGCTTGGTAGTGGCGATAGTTGTACTCTTCGTCGATGCTTTTGTCTCGCAGGTTGCTCAGCACGGGGCGGGGGTAGGCGGCGCCGGTGTTGGCTTCGCTCCACATGTTGCCAATGAGGTCGGGGCTTGCCGGGCTGTTGCCCACGCTGGTGTAGAGCTGCTCGTAGCGTGCGCTGAGCTTTTTGCCGCCGTAGGAGTAGCTGAGCACGGCGTTGAGGGTAATGCCCTTCCACGACAGGTCGGTGGCAAAGCCGCCGTAGAACGTGGGGTCGGCCTCAATGATGATGTTGTCGTACTCGTCAATTTTTCCGTCGCCGTTTTGGTCGAGGGGGTAGAGGTCGCCGGGCTGCACGCTGTAGGCGCCGCCGCCCCAGCGGTTGGTGGCGTCATCGCCAAACACCACGGGCTTTCCTTGGAAGTACTCCTTGCCTGCCTCCACCACGCCGCCGGGCCAGGTGAAGTCGCCCACCTGCGCAATGCCGCCGCTCTGCCATATATATACGGTGTTGCGGGGCTTCCCCACGATGAGGTTGTCGGTTTTGCCGCCGCTGTATATGGCTTTGGTGGCGCTGAAGAGCTCCACAATTTCGTTGCGGTCGCGCGAAAAGGTGGCGCTGACGTTCCACGTGAGGTCGCGGGTTTTGACGGCGATAGCGTTTACGGCAAGCTCCACGCCCTGATTTTTCATTTCGCCCACGTTGTCCCAGGCCTCGGTAAATCCGGTGGTGGTGGCGAGCTTGCGGCGTAGGAGCAGGTCGTGGTTCGTGATGTAGAAGAAGTCGGCGCTAAGCTGCACGCGGCTGTTCAGCAGCCCAAGGTTGAGGCCGAAGTTGTACTGCTGCTGCTTCTCCCAGGTGATGTTGGGCGTGCCGCGGCGGCCTTGCGGGGTGTACACGGTCTTGCCGTCGGCGAGGCCTGCGTTGTAGAGGGTGGTGTAGGCGTAGTTGTCAATGCTCTGGTTGCCCACCATGCCAAAGCCTGCCCGCAGCTTGGCGCTGCTCAGCACCTGCCGTCCCCCCAGCAGCGACTGCATGAAGTCCTCCTCCATCATGTTCCACGCAAGCGACAGCGAGGGGAAGGTGCCCCAGCGGTAGTCGGGGGCAAACTTCGACGAGCCGTCGCGCCGCACGCTTGCCGTGGCCAGATACTTGCCCTTGTAGCTGTAGTTGGCGCGGGCCAAGTAGCCCACGAGCGAGGAGGCGGAGAAGTCGCTTTGCAGGGAGCGGCGGCTGGCCTCGCTGCTGGAGTTTTGAATGGCGTAGTAGCCAAAGGCGTCCACGGAGAAGTCGCGGGCCGAGGCGTCGGTGTAGCGGCGGCTGTCGCGCGAGGCGCTGGCGCTGGCAATGAAGTTTATTTTGTGGTCGCCAAAGGTCTTGTC
>JAITMY010000171.1 GCA_031290755.1 Prevotellaceae bacterium | reverse complement strand
GGTGAAGTTCGGCAAGCGCGTTGCAACGATAGTAGTGAAGTAGCCCCGCAGCCGCGAACCTTCGTAAAACCCCGACAGGATTAGGTATCCTGTCGGGGTTTTTGTTTGGAGAAGATGTTTACAGGGGCATGTAGCAGCTATCTGCCCCACGAAAGTTATAATCCATTAAAAGCATAAATAGCAATAAAACTTTAACGGAAAACTTTTGTTTGCTTGCCAAATTGCTCCTAAATTTACTCCTGATAGTTTTGTTTTCTTATTTAATCTTTTTTCTATGAAGCGTACTTTTTTTTCTTTTGTAGCTGCCGCGTGCGTGGCGGCTGGTGCGGCGCGAGCTGAGGTGAAATTCCCCGCCTTTTTTGGCGACAACATGGTGCTGCAACAAGAGGTGCAGGCTCCCGTGTGGGGCTGGGCGAAGCCTAATGCCACCGTGAAAGTTTCCACCTCATGGGACAAAAAAAGCTACTCCGCCAAGAGCGACGCTCAGGGCAAATGGCAGGTGAAGGTGAGCACGCCTAAAGCCGGCTACACCCCCTACACCCTCACCGCCGATGACGGCAAGCCTACCACCATCAGCAACATACTTGTTGGCGAGGTGTGGCTTTGCTCCGGCCAGAGCAACATGGAAATGCCTGTGAAAGGCTTCGCGCACATGCAGCCGGTGGAGGGCGCAGGCGAGGCCATTGCCGCATCAGCCAACGCGGGCATCCGCTGCTTTACGGTGAAACGCGCCGCCAAAATAAGCCCGCAGGACACCTGCACGGGGCGCTGGGAGGTGGCAAGTCCGGCCACCACGCTCGACTTCACCGCCACGGGCTACTTTTTTGCACGGCGCATCAACCAAGCGCTCAACGTGCCGGTGGGCATCATGCACGCCAGCTGGGGCGGCTCGCGCGTGGAGGCGTGGATGTCGGCGAAATCGCTGCACGGCATTTCCGACCGCCCCGTGCCGGTGAGCAACGACAGCATCAAGTCGGCACCCGGCACGCCCACCGTGCTCTACAACGCCATGCTGCATCCCTTGGTGGGCTTCGGTATTCGCGGTGCGCTGTGGTATCAGGGCGAGGCCAACCGCAGCGAACCGCAAGCCTACGCAAAGCTCTTTGCCGCTATGCTGGGCGAGTGGCGCAAGCAGTGGGGGCAGGGCGATTTCCCGTTCTATTTTTGCCAAATTGCGCCCTACCGCGCAGGCGGAAAATTCCATTTGGGCTACATTCGCGAGGCGCAGGCCAAGGGCTTGCAGCTGTCCAACACCGGCATGGCCGTGCTCATGGACGCCAACAGCCCCGACTGCATCCATCCCCCAAAAAAGAAGGATGCCGGCGAACGCCTTGCGCTGTGGGCGCTGGCGAAGACCTACGGCATGGAAAAAATGCACTACCGTAGCCCCGAGCTGAAATCGGTAGCGCACGAAGGGCGCGTGCTGGCGCTCACCTTCGAGATGTTTGGCTCCACCACAGGCCTCACCGCCTACGGCAAAGACATTCGCAACTTTCAGATAGCGGGCGCCAACAAGCGCTGGTACCCCGCCACCGCCGCGCTGTACGATGACAAGGTCTATCTCATGTCGCCCCAAGTGGCAGAGCCGCTTGAAGCACGCTACTGCTTTGACGACGCCTCGCCTGCCGAAATTTTCACGGTGGAGGGCGGGCTGCCGGTGGCCTCGTTCCGCACGGATGAATGGTAGCCGGTCGAAAGAAAAAAAGTTCTTTGATAGTTTGGTTTACACGCTTGCTTTTTTGGAAAAAAAGTAGTAGGTTTGCGGCGTAGCAAATTAAAAAAACAACGCTATGCAGCAAACATACCATATAAGCGCACAGGTGTCGGCAAACGGCATGGTATCGCTTCCCCTGCCGGATTTGTACAACAAGCAGGTAAAGTTGGTGATCACGTCGCAAGAGAAACCACGGAAAAGTGATTTGTTGGATGACTATGTCGAAAAGTTAAGCACGTTAAGCGTAGAGGAGGCGGAGAGATTAAAAAAAGGAAACCCCGTCTTGGAGTTTATGAGAAAATGGGGTGGCATTCTTTCCGAAAAGGCCTTGCTTGAACAGGAACCCGATAACAACGATGCTCCGACAGAGCGCCTAAGGTGGGAGTACTTGAAGCGGAAGTACAGCCTTGGAAAGGCTTACACCGACGAGGAGGTGGACGATGCACAGTATGAATTTTTAGCGGAAAAGTATAGATGAACACCGTGCTGATAGACACCAATGTGGTTATAGATTTTTCCTTGAAAAGGGAACCTTTTTTTGAAGATGCAAAAAACATCTTTTATAAAATCCACAGCAAAAAGGTGCAAGCTTATATTTCTGCTTCTGCGGCTACCGATATTTTTTACTTGATAAGAAAGGCCAAAGGGAAAGCGCTTGCGTTAGAGATGCTGGCAGATTTGGTTGCTATACTTGAAATCCTTGATGTGCATAAAAGCACCATTCTTGCCGCTATAAAAATGGAGTGGGGCGATTTTGAAGATGCCGTGCAAGCGCAGGTGGCAATGGAAAACAACATCGAAGCAATTGTTACCAGAGATGCAAAAGACTTTGGCCGAGCAGACAGCATAAAAATTATTTCGCCGCATGAGCTGGCGTAAAGTGAATGGACGACAAGGTTGTTCTCCTAAGCGTGTAAACTATTTTTTTTGTTTGCATGCTTTTTTTGTAACCCGTAAGGGAAGGTTTAAACTTTAATTTAGTACACGATGAAAAAATTCTTTAGCATCATTAGCATTACCCTGCTGCTCTGCTCGCAGCTTGCGTGGGGGGCAAGCATCAGGGGGGCAGTTACGGACAACGCCGGCGGCATCGCGGGCGTGGTGGTGAGCGACGGCTACACCGTGGTGGCCACCGACAAGGCGGGCAAGTACGAAATGAAGCGGCACCCGCTGGCGAAGTTCGTGTTTGTCTCCGTGCCTGCCGACTGCAAAATCCCCCACGAGGGCAACATCCCGCGCTTCTATCAGCCGCTGGACAGCCTGAGCACTGCCGACACGGAGGCGAACTTTGCGCTGACAAAAACGGCGGTGCGCGACACCTTTACCCTCATCGCCCTGGCCGACCCGCAGCCGAAAAAAAGCCGCGACATGCAGCGCTTTGTCAACGAAACCATCGCGGAGCTGGCGGGGGTTGAAAAGGAGTTTCCCGCAGGCACTACCTTTCTGGGCATGACCGCGGGCGACCTCTGCTGGAACGCGCCGAACCTGTACCCTGCCTACGTGAAGGCCTTCAGCAAGCTGGCCTTCCCCACGTATCAGGTCATCGGCAACCACGACCACGACGAGAATGTGCACGACGACCTCGGCGCGGCGCACTACTTCGAGCAGTACTTCGGCCCCACCTACTACTCGTTCAACTTCGGCAAGTGCCACTTTGTGGCGTTAGACAACATCATCCACCGCTCCCGCAGCGACTACGACGAGGCGGTGAGCAAGGAGCAGATGGAGTGGCTCAAAAAAGACCTCGCCTTTGTGAACAAGGACAAGCTCATCATCATTGGCCTGCACGCGCCGTCGATAAAGTACAACGGAAAGGGCATCAAGAACTACCGCGAGCTGCACCAGCTGCTGGAGGGCTACGAGGCCTTCCTCTTTTCGGGGCACACGCACCGCCTCGGCTACGTGAAGGTGAACGACCACCTGCGCGACTTCAACCTTGCCGCGGTGTTTGGCGACAGCTGGGCGGCGGACATTGCCCCCTGCGGCTCGCCCAACGGCTACGGCGTGTTCCAGCTACAGGGCAACCGGCTGGCGAACTACTACTACAAGGGCACCAAACAGCCCAAAACGTACCAGCTGCGCCTCTACCCTCCGGGGCAATCCATCGACCACGAACATAGCGTGGTGGCCTACATCTGGGGCTGGAACGAGGAGTGGAAAATGGAGGTGTTTGAGGACGGCGTTTCCTGTGGCAAAATGACGAACTTTAAGGGCACAGACCCGCTGGCCTACAAAACTTTTTTTGGCCCCGAAAAGCCCGAAGCTAAGCCGAAGCTCGAACCCGCACCGTCGCAATGCCTCTTCTACTACAACCCGAAGAAGGCTGGCTGCACGGTGAGGGTGGTGGTAACCGATGCCTTCGGCAACGTGTACGAGGAGGAGGTGAAAGTGAAGAGTGAAGAAGAATGAAGCCCCTAAATCCCCTAAGGGGACTTGCCCTCGCACTTGCCCACTGCCTCCCCCTTTAGGGGGGCGGGGGGTAAAAGGGGGTGATGAAGAATGAAAGATGAACAATAAACGCAAACAATTAAAACAAAAACATCATGAAAAAATTGAAGCTATTAGGTTTTGGCGTAGCCTTGCTGCTGACGGGCATTGCGCCGCTGCGGGGGCAGACCTCGCGTGAGGAAATATTGGCTACCATTGAAAAAAGCGGTGGGTTTTACTATGCGTATCCCGACAAGGATATTCCGCCGCAAACGCCCCCACCGGCGGGCTACGCGCCGTTCTACATCAGCCACTACGGGCGGCACGGCTCGCGCTACTTGACGAGGGCGTCGAACTACGCGAAGCTGCTCGAGTTGTTCAACCGAGCCGACAGCAAGAAGCTGCTTACCCCGCTGGGCGCCTCGGTGCACGAGCGGGTGCGCAAGGTCTGCGCCAACGCCGACGGGCGCGAGGGTAGCCTATCGCGGCTGGGCGAGCAGCAGCACCGCGGCATTGCCGAGCGCATGATGCGCAGCTACCCCGAAGTGTTTGCCACCGAGGGCGGCGCACCGACCATCACCGCCCGCTCCACCATCGTGCCCCGCTGCATCCTTAGCATGGCGGCCTTCTGCGAGCGGATGAAGGAGCTTAACCCTCAGCTGCACATTCTGCGCGACGCCAACAACCTCTACATGAAATACCTCAACCCGAGCGAGGACAGCATAGCGGGGCTAAGCGCCGACATCAAAAAAAAGCGCCGCCACTTTGCAGACAAGCTGCGCTACGACAGGCTGCTGTGCTCGCTCTTCACCGACACCTCGACGGTGAGCGACCTCATGCCACCTGCGCAGTTTTTGGGCGATATGTTCTACCTCACGAGCGACATGCAGGACACGGAGTCGGACATTTCGTTCTACGATATCTTTGAGCCGGAGGAGCTGTTTCAGCTGTGGCAAAGCAGAAACTACTACTGGTACCTCACCTTAGGCCCCTCGCCGCAACATGGCAGCGTGGCGAGGCGCGATGCCATTCCCCAGCTGAAAAACATCGTGGCGAGCGCCAACAGCGTGATTGCCGCCAAGGGTAGGGGAGCCGACCTGCGCTTTGGGCACGACACCAACGTGATGCCGCTGGCCGCCCTGCTCCACCTCCGCAACTGCTTCACCCCCGTTGCCGATGCCGACAGCGTTCTCAAGGTGTGGAGCGACTTTAAGGTGGTGCCCATGGGCGGCAACATCCAGCTGGTGTTTTACCGCAAAAATGGCTCGGACGACGTGCTGGTAAAGTTCCTGCACCTCGAGCGCGAAACCCTTGTCCCGCCCGTGCAGAGCGACATGCTGCCCTACTACCACTGGCGCGATGTGGAAAAATTTTATGCAACGCTAATCAACTAACCACTAACCATTGAAATACCATGAAGCAGCTTCTTAGCTTGATGTTTTTGCTCCTCACCCTCGCCGCCCACGGCCAATCCACCGAGCTGCTGGAGGTGAAAACCAACGACGCCGCCATGATTTTTACGGCAAAAGTCGGCTCGCCCGTGCTCCTTCAGCACTGGGGCGGCAGGCTGAATGACCCTGCGGCCTTCCTGCTCAAAAGCGGCGGACAGCAGCTCTTTCCGGCCTACGGCGGCAAGCTCTACCGCTCTACCGCCCTGCG
>JAITMY010000121.1 GCA_031290755.1 Prevotellaceae bacterium | reverse complement strand
CTGTTGTCGTTTCTTGCTTTACGCACAAGTTTATTGAGGTAGTCGGTAATGTTTTCGCTAATAAAGCGATAAAACAAGAATCCCAACACATATTGTTTGAAATCCCAGCCATCAACGCTGCCTCTTAAATCATTGGCAATTTGCCAAATAGTGCGGTGCAGCTCCGCGCGTTGTTGTTCTCTATTCATGTTTTATCAGTTTTTCTATAATTGATAATATTCTTCTTGGGTTTTAAAAACGCAGTAAATTCTTCCAACGAGTGTGTCAGCACTTCTTTTGGAATAAGCTGCCGCTCGTATTCGGCAATCATCGTGGGGCTTAAGCTGCGGCTCATAGCGTATTCTACTATGCTGTGGTCGGCTTCCTGACAAAGCAAAATACCCATACTTGGGTTTTCGTTGCTGCGGCGCATGTCGCGGTCAAGGGCTTCGAGGTAAAATTCGAGCTGACCCATATATTCGGGCTTGAATTTTCCTGCCTTTAACTCAATAGCCACCAAGCACTGCAACCCTCTGTGAAAAAATACCAAATCGACCTTGAAAGTAGAGGTGCCCACTTGTAAAGGCAATTCTTGGGCGTAGAAAAGAAAATCCTTGCCCAATTCGAGTATAAAATCTTTCATGTTGCTCAAAATGCCGTTTTGCAAGCGTTTTTCCTTGATAATTTCAAAATGATTGGATAGCGAGGTTAAATTCAGAAAGTTAGAAATTGGTGCAGATTCAATCTGCACCAATTGTCCAGATTCAATCTGGACAATTGGTTGCATTTGTAATTGTCCAGCCATTGGTTGGACAATTACGGCATCTTCTATTTGCGCAGCCATTGGCGGCACAAATTCATTAAGCTTTAATTTTTCAATAAGTTGCAAAAATTCTATAGACGAATAAGTGTCGTACAGCAAAACCATACTGTAAATATTACTTCTGCCAAAACCTCTCAATGTTGGGTCTTGCGCTCGCAGGTATTCCGAAAGCTGCATTACGGTTTTGCTGCCCCAAGCGGAGTTTTTGAGGCGGGCGGAAACATACGCCCCCACCTCCCACGCAGTAAGCAAGTGCTCGTTATTGACTGCCTGCAATGCTCGCGAGCGACGCAAAGCAATAATGCCGTGCACTTGCTCAAATTCCTGCGTGGAGGCTATGTGGTTCTGCTCGTTCATTTTTTTTTACCTGTTAAGGTGCAAAGGTAGGTAAAATTTTGATGCGCGGTAGCGGCTACATGAGCGCGGCGGCCACCCGCTGCACGGCGAAGGCCGCCAGCCAAGCCACGACCGTGGTGTAGGCTACGGTGAAGGCGGCTATCAGGCGGCTGCCGCTCTCGCGCCTGATGGCCACCACGGCGGCCACGCAGGGCAGGTAGAGCAGGATGAAGGCGATGCAGGCCAGCGCCGTGGGTGGCGTGAACACGGGCTGCCCGCGGTGCGGCCCGCTGGGGTGGCGCTCGGCGCGTAGGCGCTGCTCGAGGCGGGCGGTGCTGCCGTCGTCCTCCACCTCGGCGCGGTAGAGCACGCCGAGGGTGCTCACCACCGTTTCCTTGGCGGCCACGCCCGTGAGCAGGCTGATGCTCATCTTCCCGTCGAAGCCCAGCGGCGCCAGCGCGGGCTGCACGGCGTGCCCCAGCTGCCCAAGGTACGACTGCTCGTAGGGCGCCCGCTCGCCGTGGGGCTGTAGGGGGAAGGTGCTCAGCCCCCAGATGGCCACGCTGGCGACGAGTATCGTCAGGCCGTTTTTGCGGAGGTACTGCCCGCCCTTGTGCCACGTGTGCCGCGCCAGCGTGCCGAACGAGGGGCGGCGGTAGGGCGGCAGCTCCATCACGAAGGGCTGCCCCTTGTCCTTGAACAGAAATTTGCTGAAGAGGAGGCCGGAGAGAATGGCGATAGCAATGCCCGCGAGGTACACAGCGAAGAGCACCGTGCCTGCGTGGCGCGGAAAGAAGGCGCCGATGAGCAGCACGTAAACGGGCAGCCGTGCGCTGCACGACATGAAGGGGATGAGCAGCATGGTGAGGCGCCGCTGCGTGCGGTTTTCGATGGTGCGCGTGGCCATGATGGCCGGCACGTTGCACCCGAAGCCCATGATGAGAGGGATGAACGACTTGCCGTGAAGCCCGATGGCGTGCATCAGCTTGTCGGTGATGAAAACGGCGCGCGCCATGTAGCCGGAGTCCTCGAAGTAGGAGATGAAGAAGAAGAGCAAGAGGATGTTGGGGAGGAAGGCGAGCACGCTTCCGGCGCCGTTGATCACGCCGCTGACGAGCAGGTCTGCGGGCAGCGACGGGGGCAGCGCCGCTGCAAGCCCGCGGGATAGCAGCTCAACGCCGCGGCTTATCCACTCGGTGGGGTAGCGCCCCAGCGCAAAGGTGGCGTAGAACATGCCCCACATCAGGAGCAAAAAAATGGGGAAGCCGAGTGCGCGGCTCGTAACGAGGTTGTCTATCTTGCGGGTGCGGCTGTGGCGGTCTTCCCTGCCGTGCCGGAGCGTTTCGCGCAGCGCCCCGGCCACGAAGCCGTACTTGGCGTCGGCGATGACGGTTTCGCTATCCTCCTTGAACTCGGCCTCCACGTCGGCGATGCGGCGCTTGGCCGTGGCGAGGATGTCGGCGGCGTTGGCGCACTCGGCCTGCACGATGTCGGCGGCCACCGCATCCTTTTCGAGGAGCTTGATGGCGAGGAAGCGGGTGGAGTAGCGGTCGGGGAGGGCGCTGTTCTGCGGGCTTCGCAGCAGCAGCTGTAGGGCGGCGATGGCCTCCTCCACGGCGGCGCCGTAGTAAATGTGGATATGGTGGTGCGGCGCTCCGGCGGTGGCGGCGAGGGGCGCGGGGCGGCGTGGCGGGGCGGCGGCACCCCGCGTAGGGCGGGGGAGGCCGGTGTCCTCGTAGCTGTGCACGATGGCCAGCAGCAGCTCGCGCATGCCCCGCCCGCGGGCGCCTACGGTGGGCGCCATGGGGATGTCGAGCATGCGCCCCAGCGCGGCGTGGTCGAGGCGGTCGCCGTGCGCCTCCAGCTCGTCGTACATGTTGAGCGCCATGACCACCTTCACGTCCATGTCGATGAGCTGGGTGGTGAGGTAGAGGTTGCGCTCGAGGTTGGTGGCGTCCACCACGTTCACGATGACGTCGGGCATCTCCTCGGCGATGTAGCGGCGCACGTACACCTCTTCGGGCGAGTAGGCGGTGAGGGAGTAGGTGCCGGGCAGGTCCACGAGGTTGATGGTGTAGCCGTCGAGCTTCACCTGCGCCTTTTTGAGCTCGACGGTAACGCCGGAGTAGTTTCCCACGTGCTCGTGCGCCCCCGCCAGCTGGTTGAAGAGGGATGTTTTGCCGGTGTTGGGGTTCCCCACAAAGGCCACGTTGATTACGCTTCCGGCAGCCTGCGCCGTGCGCATGAGCACCTCGTCAATGGTGGCGGTGGTGGCGCCGGCGAGGTCGAGCTGCGCGGCCTCCTCCTCGGTGAGCACCTCCACCATGCCGGCCTCGCTGCGCCGCAGCGACACGTTGTAGCCCATGATGGCGTATTCGATGGGGCTTTTCAGGGGGGCGTTCTTCACCACCGTTACCACCTGCCCCTTCACGAAGCCCATTTCGGTGATGCGCTTGCGGAAGGCGCCGCGCCCCAGCACCTTGCAGATGACGCCCTTTTCGCCGTTGCTTAAATCAGATAGCCGCATGGTTGTTTATTGGTTATGCAAATAAATTTGCAAAGGTATAGATAAGGGCGCGGCTGCGCAATACCTACAAATGGGGATTGCGCAGCCGCCGCCGCTGTGCGCGGGCGGGTGGTTTGCGAAAAAAGACGTGCCTGCCTGTAGCAGCGTACTAATTTATAGCTACCTTTGCGCCGACAATCTGAAGTGTATAACCTGAAATCTGAACGGCTACATGTTTGGCGTATTTACAAAAAATCCAATGTCGGCTATTGTTATTAGCCTGCTTACTGCGCTTTCGCTGTGGGCGCCTAACTTTATTGCCCCCTTGCAGGTGAAGGACAACGTCCCGATGATGCCGCTTGAGCAGTGGCTCATGGCGCTGGTGGAGCTCAGCCCGCTGGCCTCCACGGTTGCCGCGTTTCTGCTCACCTACCTGCTGGCAGCGATGCTCTTCCGCATGGGCGTGGCGCACTTTTTTTCGCAGGAGCAAAAGTACTTTCCACCCTTTGTCATGGTGCTCATCTGCTCGGCATTTCCTGTGCAGAAGTGCCTGAACGGTTCGTACATTGCTGCGCTGTTCTTCATGCTGGGCTTGTTCCACCTGCTCAAGGTGTACCGGTCGGAGCGGGTGTTCGTGTCTATCTTTACGGCGGCCATCTACCTGTCCGTGGCCTCGCTATTTTCCGCCTCGGCCATTTTTTTGCTGCTGCTGTTTCCCGTGGCGCTGCCGCTGCTGCACGCGCCCACTTCGTGGCGCGACTGGGTGATTGCGCTGTGCGGTGTCGGGCTGCCCTACCTCTATGCCTCGGCCTTCTTCTTTCTGGCGGAGGGCAACGCGCTGTTAATTTTTCACAGGCTCTACGAGTGCCTTTTCCAGCTGTCCAGCTGGATTTTTGAGAACGGGCGCATGGAGGAGTGGGTTTACTGGGGCTACCTGCTGCTGCTGGTGGCGCTCGCCATGCTCATGCTCACGCGGGAGATGCTGACCTCGCACATCAAGGAGAAGAAAATTTACACGCTGTTCATATGGGGCTTTTTCATCATGCTGGTGGTGCTGGTGGCGCTGCCCTCCGGCTCGGTGCTCCTGATGCCGCTCATGGCCATTCCCGCCAGCGTGCTTATCTCCAACTACCTGTCCATTACCCGCTACCGCTTCTTGGCGAGCGTTATGTTTTGGGGGCTGATTGCGCTCACCTACGTGGTGCAGTACTGCTCCGTTGCGCTTTCAACGTAGCACGAAGGTGGCGGTTACGGGGTTGTGGTCGGCGTGCTCAAAGCCGAGCCGGTGCGCTGCAACCCCCGCCACGTGCACGTTTGGCGACGCCAAGAAAAAATCTACCGTCGAGGTGAGCGAGGTGCCCTCGTCGTAGGGGGCGTTGGCGAAGCGCATCGTGGCTGCCGCGGTGTCGTAGGCCCACTGCCACCCTTGGGGAAGCAGGTCGCGGGCAATGGGGTGGGGGGTGTACTCCTTGGTGCTTGCCCACTTTTCGTAGCCCGGCGGGGTTTGGTTCCAGTCGCCGCCCACCACCACGTAGCAGCCGCTTTCGTAGGTCTCCACGGCAAAATCGCGCAGCGCGTTCATCTCCGCCTCGCGCAGCTGCCCGCTGTCGAAGGCCGAGTTGTGGGTGTTTACCAGCAGCAGCTTTTTCCCGCTTTTTGCTGCGTAGCGGCAGGCTAAAAAGCAGCGCCGGAGCTGAAAAATGCTTTGCGGGTAAGGCTCGCCGAAGGGGTAGGCGTGGCGCACCGCGCTGTAGGCCGGGCACTGCCCAAAGGTGGCCACGCCGGAGCGCACGTGCCCCAGCGGGTCGAAAAGCGGCACGGGAACGTGCCACGCCTTGTAGTTGTGGGCAAAGAAGTAGCCGCTGCCGCGGCGCCTGGCAGCAATGCGGCGCAGCTCGTTGATGTTGTAGCTGCGCCGCGAGCGGGTGTCCACCTCCTGTAGCAGCAAAAAGTTGCTGCCGTCGGCCTGCAAAAAATCCTCGATGTGCAGCAGGTTATTCTCTACCGCTGCGCGGGGCGAGCGCACCATTTTTCCGCCGTCGTAAAAAAAGTCAGCCTCCCTGCCAAGCCCACCGTAGCCGATGTTCCACGAGGTAACGGTGAAGCTGTCGGCAAGGCTGCCGGACTTGTACGGCGGTGCAGCATGGCTGCGCAGCGGCTCTTGCGGCGCGGGGCGGTAGGCGGCAATGGTGGCTGCCGCGAAGAATACCGCCACCGGCCTTGCGAGCGCCGCCACAACGGCCAAGCCGAGCCATATTTTTTTTCGCGCCATAAGCTTAGGGGTGAGCGCTGCTACTCAATGCTGGCAAGCGTTACCGGCAGGGCGGTGCGCAGCTGCAAGATGCCGGAGGTGATGAGCGTGTCGCCCGGCGCAAGGCCGGAGGTGATTTGTATCTCTGTTTCGGTGCGGATGCCCGTCTCCACCTTCACCGGCTGCGCCTTGCCGCCGCGGTACACGAACACGCGGTTGCCGTCCATTTCGGGAATCAGCGCCTCGGTGGGGATGGATATGGCTTTGCTGAACAGGTTGAGTTGTAGCAGCACTGAGATGTAGCGCCCCGGCTTGAGCTGCTCGTTTTCGTTGGCGTACATGGCGCGTACCGTGATGGTGCGCGTTTTGCTGTCCAAGCGCGGCGCAATGGCGTACACCTTTGCCTGAAAGGGGCGGTTGTAGCCCTCGACGGTGAACAGCACCGACATGCCGGGGTGCGCCTCGCCTGCGTAGCGCTCAGGGATGGAAAAATCTACCTTGAGCGGCGAGATGCACACGAGGTTGGTTACCACCGTGCCGGGCGACACGAAGGCGCCCTCGCTGGTGTAGCGCAGGCCTACCGTGCCGTCGAAGGGGGCGAGGATGCTGGACTTTTCTATCTTCGACTCTATTTGCGCCAAGTCGGCTTGCAGCGCCTGCATTTCGGCCAGCGCCTGCTCGTAGCTTTCGCGGCTGATGGCCTCGCGCTCCAGCAGCATGTGCTGGCGCTGCTCGCGGTCTTCGGCCAGCTTGAGCTGCACGTTTATCTTGTCGCGCTGCGCCTGAAGCTCGCTGTCGTTGATGATGGCCAGCAGCGCACCCTTTTTGACCTTCTGCCCCTCGTTGATGTTGAGCACCGTGATGCGCCCCGACGACTCGAACGACAGCTCCACCTCCTCCGAGGGCATGAGCGTCCCCGTGCTGTTGATGTTCTCCACAATGGGCTTGGTAACCACCGTCAAGCCCCTCACGCTCAGGGGCGGTCGCTTGTGCGACGTGGGCTGAGGAGCAGGCGCCTCGTCGCTGCTGCTGCGCCCTGCAATGTAGTAGCGGTACGCCAAATATCCGGCCACGGCCAGCATTGCCACGATGGCCACCCAACGAATAATCTTTTTTATACGCATAGAAAGAAAAGCTGTATTGTGCATTTGTACATGTAAAAAGCGCGGCAAGGTATAAAAAAAGTGGCTTGCTTGTGAGCCACCCCGCCTCCGCGAGTTGTAAATATTGTAAAAAAGGGCTGGCTGTGTCAAAAAATCTATTTTTTCGTGTACCTTTGCAGGCTCATAACATCAAAAAACAACACGCTTATGTTTGAAAATCTGCAAGACAAGCTCGAACGTGCCTTCAAAACGCTGAAAGGCGAGGGGCGCATCACCGACATTAACGTAGCCGAAACGCTCAAGGAAATTCGCAAGGCGCTGCTCGACGCCGACGTGAGCTACAAGGTGGCCAAGTCCTTTACCGACGACGTGAAGCAAAAGGCGCTGGGGCAAAACGTGATTGCCTCCGTGAAGCCCGGCCAGATGCTGACCAAAATTGTGCACGACGAGCTGGCGGCGCTCATGGGCAAGGAGGCGCAGGACGTTAACCTCAAGGGCAGCCCCGCCGTGGTGCTGATTGCGGGGCTGCAAGGCTCCGGCAAAACCACCTTTTCGGGAAAGTTTGCCGCGCTCATCCGCAAAAAAGGGCGCTCGCCGCTGCTCGTGGCCTGCGACGTGCACCGCCCCGCGGCCATCGCCCAGCTCAAGATACTCGGCGAGCAGGTGGAGGTGCCGGTTTACGCCGAGGAGGAAAACAAAAACGCCGTGCAGATAGCGAAGAACGCCGTTGACCACGCCAAGAAGCACGGGCATGGCGTGGTTATCATCGACACGGCGGGGCGCATGGCGCTTGACGAGGAGATGATGCGCGAAATCGTGGCCGTGAAGAAGGCCGTGTCGCCCTCCGAAACCCTGTTTGTGGTGGACGCCATGACCGGTCAGGATGCGGTGAACACCGCCAAGGCGTTCAACGACCGGCTCAGCTTCGACGGCGTGGTGCTCACCAAGCTCGACGGCGACGCGCGCGGCGGCGCTGCCCTCTCCATTCGCGCGGTGGTCGATAAGCCCATAAAGTTTGTGAGCGTGGGCGAAAAAATGGATGCCCTACAGGTGTTCCACCCCGACCGCATGGCCGACCGCATTTTGGGCATGGGCGACGTGGTGTCGCTGGTGGAGCGGGCGCAGGAGCAGTACGACGAAATCGAGGCGCGGCGCATACAGAAGCGCATCGCCAAAAATCAGTTCAACTTCAACGACTTCATTTCGCAAATTCAGCAAATCAAAAAAATGGGCAACATGAAGGACTTGCTGGGCATGATCCCGGGCATCGGCAAGGCGCTCAAGAACGTTGACATTGACGACAACGCCTTCAAAAACATAGAGGTCATCATCTCGTCAATGACCTTGGAGGAGCGCACCAGCCCCGAAGTTATGAACGGCAGCCGCCGCAAGCGCATCGCCGCGGGCAGCGGGCGCAGCATTGAGGAGGTGAACCGCCTCATCAGGCAGTTCGACGACACCCGCAAAATGATGAAGTCCGTAAGCAACGGCGGCTCCAAGCAGCTGCTGCAAAAGCTAAGCGGGGCAAAGAGGTAGCGCATATTACAGAGACTAACGACAGCAGCTATGCAAATCATTGATGGAAAAAAAGTGGCCGCCGAGGTGAAGGCCGAAATTCGCGCCGAGGTGGACAGGCTGACCGCCGCGGGCCAGCGGGCGCCGCAGCTGGCGGCCATCCTCGTGGGGGACGACGGCGCCAGCCAAACCTACGTGGCGGGCAAGGAGAAGGCCTGCGCCGAGTGCGGCTTCCGCTCGCAGGTGCTGCGCTTTGCGGGCACGCTCACGGAGGCCGCGCTGCTGGCCGCCATCGCCCGCCTGAACGCCGACGACGAGGTGGACGGCTTCATCGTGCAGCTGCCGCTGCCGCCGCACATCAGCGAGCAGAAGGTGATTGAGGCCATTGACCCCGCGAAGGACGTGGACGGCTTCCACCCCGTCAACGTAGGGCGCATGACCATTGGGCTGCCGGCCTACGTGTCGGCCACGCCGGCGGGCATCGTGGAGCTGCTGCGGCGCTACCGGATACCCACCGCCGGCAAGCGCTGCGTGGTGCTGGGGCGCAGCAACATTGTGGGGCGCCCCATGATGAACCTCCTCTCGCAAAAGGGCGACCCCGGCGACTGCACCGTAACCCTGTGCCACAGCCGCTCGCGCAACATTAAGGAGCTGTGCCTCGCCGCCGACATCATCGTGGCCGCGCTGGGCAAGCCGGAGTTCCTCACCGCGGACATGGTGAAGGAGGGCGCGGTGGTCATCGACGTGGGCATCACGCGCACCCCCGCGCCCGAGGCCAAAAGCGGCTTCCGCCTCAAGGGCGACGTGCGCTACGACGAGGTAGCGCCCAAGTGCAGCTACATCACGCCGGTGCCGGGCGGCGTAGGCCCCATGACCATCGTATCGCTTATGAAAAACACGCTCAAGGCCTATAAGAATAATGGGTGAAATGCAAAAAAATAGTTAGCCGTTGGAACATTTCAAGCAGCTGTACGAGCAATATGCGCCTGCGCTGATTTTCTACGCCCGCAAGTTTACCGACTACCAAACGGCGGAGGACGTGGTGCACGATGTGTTCATCCGCATTTGGAAGCGCGACCTCACGCTGCCCGACGACGACGGCATGGGCGCCTACCTGTTTCGCGCGGTGCACAACGCCTGCCGCGACCACCTGAAGCGGCAAGCCGTGCGCAGTAGCTACATGAGCCGCGCGGCTGTTGCCATGAAGGAAGAAGAGCTGGCCTTTTACGACAATCCCCTCAACCAAATGATGAACGAGGAGCGGCAAGCTGCCCTCGGCAAAGCCATTGGCGCCTTGCCCGACAAGTGCCGCGAGGTGTTTCGCTTGGCTTACCTCGAAGAAAAACATCACAGCGAAATTGCAGCGCTGCTCAACATCTCGGTGCGAACCGTTGAGGCGCAGGTGTACAAGGCGCTGAAGATGCTGCGTAGTGCGCTGATGGGCGTGGTGGCTTGGGTGGCGGCCATAAGTAGTTTTGCTTTCTTAATCGTTATTATTTCTACATGGAAGAATTAAATCACATATCATCCGCAGCTTTGCATTTTCTGCAAGGCGATATTTCGGAGGAAGAAATGCGCGAACTGAACCTTTGGCTGGGCAAAAGCGAGGAAAACAAGCGGCTGCTTTTTCAGATGAAGGACATCTACGACAGGCGCAAGGGTGGCCTGTTGCCCGACAGCAAGGAAGTGGAGCAGAGTTGGCTGCGGCTACAGCGCAAGCTGCAATCGCGCAGCCGCAACCGTTGGTGGGTGGCGCCTTTGAGGTATGCGGTGGCGGCGGCAATTGCGGTGTTCGTTACGCTGGCTGCGCAAAAGCTGTTTGATGCACAGGCGCCCACCTATGCCGAGCTGAGCGTAGAGGCAGGTCCGCGAATGAGCCACATCACCCTGCCCGACGGCACCAAGGTAGTACTCAACGGCTCCACCAAATTCCGCTTCCCCGACCGCTTCAACGGCGATTTGCGCGAAGTATTTTTGGACGGCGAGGCGTTTTTTAGCGTCGCGCACAATCCGGCTGCGCCCTTTGTGGTGCTCACCTCGCGGCAAAAAATATGCGTAACGGGCACCACGTTCAACGTGATGGACTACGCCGCAGACGACTACGCCATCACCACGCTCGTAGGTGGTAGTGTAACGGTGCAGGAGTTGAGCGCAAGCGGCAAGGCAGGCGCCACGCACCAGCTGCATCCGGGCGAGCAGGCATACTGGGACAAGGTGCAGCAGAAAATGACCCTGAGCGCCGTGCAGATAGACACTTCGCGGACGTGGGTAAACAAAATTTACCACTTTCGCGACGAAACGCTGCTGAACATCACGCAACGGCTGGAGAAAATCTACGGCATACGCATCCGCATTGCCGACGAAGCGCTCAAAGCGGAGCGCTACACGGGTACCTTCCCCACCAACGCCGGCATTGAGAATGTGCTGGACATTTTCAACTTTGAAAAAAACTTTTCGTTTGAGGTGAATGACGACGGAGTAGTGGTTTCAAAAAAATAAAACCAGCTGCGTAAGTAGTTTTTCGTCTTCAATCGTTATTATGTTATAGTGAAGCCTACAGGCTGGCCTCACGTGGCGTTTATACGATAACCTTAAAATTACTTTAGGATGAAAAAGAAACTCTTT
>JAITMY010000058.1 GCA_031290755.1 Prevotellaceae bacterium | reverse complement strand
TAAAAAATGGAAAAAACCTGTGGGGCGAGCCACTTTGGACGAATTTCTTACTGCCATTAAGCGTGATGACCCCTATCATTTTGAGAAGAATAAAAAAGAGGAACAGGTTTGCGGATTTATCATAGGTTTTGAGTTTTCAAAAGACATCATCAATGAAGTTGCTAAATTGAAAAGTACCGATAATACGATTATCGAACTCAAATACATACGCGATATTATTCCGTATGAAAATCCGCCAAAAGTCAAATTGACAGCCGAAGAATTAGCAGATTATAAATACAAATTTCAGGCGCAAGCCGAAAGCAAAACCGGTATCGATTTCTATTCGTGGGATTTTTCGCATGATGAAAAAGAGTTTCGTGCAGATGTGATAATGGACAAAGAAGGAGTACAGGAAAAGAAACTCGCCGAAGGAGAACACAATGTTGCAGTTAAAGCCGTTGATAAACAAGGTTTGAGCGGTATGGATAAGCTGAAAATAAAAGTCAAGAAAGTATCGAAGTAATAAAAACTGAATGTAACCGGCACGATAGAGCGGCAATAATAGAACAATCAAAAATAAAATAGTATGGCACTAAATAAACTTATTCTTGGCGACAATCTCGAAATTCTGAAAACGATGGAGAGCGAAACGGTAGATTTAATCTACCTCGACCCTCCGTTTTTCAGCAACCGCAGCTACGAAGTAATTTGGGGCGATGATGGCGAAGTGCGCAGCTTTCAAGACCGCTGGAGCGGCGGTATTGACCATGCTGCTGCCGACAAGCTCAACCGAAAATGGATTGGTATTGATCAATCTGTGCAAGCGGTAAAGGTAACAGAGTTGCGGTTGAATGTGCAAACCGACTTATTCACCAACCTCTACGCTAATTCTTACATCTTACAGCTGCACAAATACGATTATGATACCTTGTTCAATCAAAATCCGTTTGAATTTGAAAGCTGGATAATAGGACAATAGTGATAAAGCTAAAAGTAAACGGAACAATAGAACGACAATAAAGGATTAGAGTATGATCCGTAGCCGCTATTTTTGCAACTTTTTTGCTACATTTGTACCCATTTTTTACGCCACCTAACATGGAGATAGAAACCTTTACGCTGCCCAACGGCCTGCGCTTCGTGCACAAGCGGGTGCAGTCCGCGGTGGCCTACTGTGGCCTCACCGTTGACGTGGGCGCTCGCGACGAGCTGAAGCCGGAGCACGGCATGGCGCACTTCCTTGAGCACATGCTCTTCAGGGGAACCAAGCGGCGCACGTCGATGCAAATCAGCACGCTGCTCGAAGACCAAGGGGGCGACCTCAACGCCTTCACCACCAAGGAGGAAACCGCCGTGCACGCCGTGGTGCTGCTCGGCGACCTGAGCAAGGCCTTCGACATCATCGCCGACATCGTGCTCAACCCCACCTTCCCGCCCGACGAGCTGGAGAAGGAGAAGGACGTGGTGTGCGACGAAATCAACCTCTACTTCGACAACCCCTCGGACTTGATTTTCGACGACTTCGAGGAGCTGATGTTCCCCACCTCCAGCTTGGGGCGCTCCATTCTGGGCAGCGAGCGGAGCCTCAGCCGCTTTTCGCAGGAGGACCTGCGGCGCTTCTCCGAGCGCTGCTACGCCACGGGGCGCATGGCCTTTGCCTCGGTGGGCGACTTTAGCATCAGCAAGGTGGAGGCGCTGGCCGAGCGCTACTTCGCCAAGGCGCCCCGCGCCGAGCGGGAGGTGCCACGGGTGCCGCCCGAGGCCTACTGCAAGTTCCGCAAAAAGCGCAAGCGCTCTACCTATCAGGCGCACTGCCTGCTGGGCAACCGCACCTTCAGCTACGCGCACGAGCGCCGCTATGCCCTCTACCTGCTGGCGAACATGCTCGGCGGGCCAAGCCAGAACTCCCTGCTCAACCTTGCCCTGCGCGAAACCCACGGGCTGGCCTACGGCGTGGAGGTGGCCGCAACGCTCTACTCCGACTGCGGGGCGGCCACCATCTACTTCGGCACCGACAAGCGCTCGGTGAACCGCTGCCTACAGGTGGTGGAGGAGGAGCTCGTGCGCCTCTGCACCGACAAGCTCCCCGAGGCGCGGCTGCTCCAAACCCAAAAGCAGCTGCTGGGGCAGCTCGCCATTGGCGAGGAGAGCAGCGAGCAGGTCATGCTGGGCTTGGGCAAGAGCATGTTGGCCTACGGCAAGGTGAGCACCTTCGAGGAGGTGGCTGAGCACATCCGCGCCGTTACCCCCGAGCAGCTGCGCGACGTGGCCCGCGAGGTATTCACCCCGCAGGAGCTTTCGCTGCTCACCTACGTCTAAATTGCCACCGCCGCAAGCTATGGACGATACCCTCGAAAAATACTGCCGCGATGCCTCCACGCCCGAGCCGGCGCTGCTGGCGGCGCTCGCCCGCGAAACCTGCCTGCGCACCCTGAACCCCCGCATGGCGGCGGGCTGGCAGCAGGGGATGCTGCTGCGGCAGCTGGCTGCGCTGGCCGCGCCGCGCCGCATGTTGGAGGTGGGCACGTTTACCGGCTACTCCGCCCTCTGCCTCGCCGCCGCCCTGCCGCCCGACGGCCTGCTGCACACCTACGACGTGGACGACGAGGCGCTGGCCATTGCCAAGGAGTTCATCGCGCAGTCGCCGCTGGCCACCCGCATCAGGGTGCACCACCAGAGCGCCCTTGAGGGCGCCCCGCAGCTGGGCGAGGAGTTTGGCTTTGTGTTCATTGATGGCGACAAGCGCGAGTACCCCGACTACTACCGCATGGCGCTGCCGCTGGTGCCCGCCGGAGGCCTCATCGTGGCCGACAACGTGCTGTGGGGCGGCAAGGTGCTTCGCCCCGCGGCCTCGGGCGACCGGCACACCCGCGCCTTGCAGGAGTTCAACGCGCTGGTGTGCGCCGACGACAGGGTGGAGAAGCTGGTGCTGCCCCTGCGCGACGGGCTGACCATCATTCGCAAGCGGTA
>JAITMY010000028.1 GCA_031290755.1 Prevotellaceae bacterium | reverse complement strand
TAAAAAAGCAGTGAGAAAATTTTTAGATAGCATAAAGCCGAGCTTTGAGTCAGGGGGGCGTTTTCACTTCCTTAGCTCCGCGTTTGCCGACTTGGAGGCAACCCTTTTTGTGCCCAACACGGTAACCGCCGGAGGCTGCCACGTGCGCGATGCGATAGACCTGAAGCGCCTGATGGGGGTGATGGTGCTGGCGCTGCTGCCCTCGCTGCTGTTTGGGATGTGGAACGTGGGGCTTCAGCACTACCTCTCCGTCAACAGGGAGGCAGGCACGTGGCAGCTGTTTGCCTACGGCTTTAGGCGGGTCTTCCCCATGCTCGTGGTGTCGTACGCGGTGGGGCTGGCGGCAGAGCTGCTGGTGGCGCACCTGCGCCGTCGCCGCCGGAGCGAGGGCTTCATGGTGTCGGCGCTCCTCATCGTGATGATTATGCCGCCCGACATGCCGCTGTGGATGCTGGCGCTGGCCACCGCCTTCGCCGTGTTCGGCAAGGAGGTGTTTGGCGGCACGGGGATGAACATTTTCAACCCGGCCATTTTGGCGCAGGCCTTTGTGTTCCTGTCCTACCCCGCGTACATCTCCGGCAGCGAGGTGTGGGTGGCCGGCCTGTCTGAGGGTGCCGGCGTGTTCGCGGGCTTTTCGGGCGCCACGCCGCTGGCGCAGATGGCCGCGGGCACGTTTTCGTTTTCGGACTTGGAGGTGGGCAAGCTGCTTTGGGGCGCCACCCCCGGCGCGATTGGCGAGACTTCTCTGCCGACCATTCTGGCCGGGGCGCTGCTGCTGGCCGTTACGGGCGTGGGCAGCTGGCGCATCATGGCCTCGGTGGCCGCGGGCGGCTACCTCACGGGGCTGCTCTTCAACCTGCTGGACGCTGGCGCCTGCATGAGCATTCCGGCGCACTACCACCTCATGGCGGGCGGCTTCATGTTCGGCGCCGCGTTCATGGCCACCGACCCCGTAACCGCAGCGCAAACCAACGCCGGCAAGGGGATATACGGCTTTCTGATAGGGGCCATCGCGGTGGCAGTTTTCGTGCTGCTCCCCGCGCACCCCGCGGGCATCCTGCCGGCCATTCTACTGATGAATGTTTTTGCTCCGCTGATAGACCACTGCGTAGTGCAGTCCAACGTGAGGCGAAGGCTAAACCGGGCAAAAAGTAAGAGGTAATGAAGAAGGAAAGCAAGCAATACATATTCCTGTACTCCGTTGCGCTGGCGGCGGTGGGGGTGGCAACGCTGCTGGTGGCGGCGAGCCTGCTCAAGCCCTTTCAGCAGAAGAACGTGGAGGTGGCCAAGAAGCAGCGCATCCTGCTGGCGGTGCACAAGCTGCGCGACGTGAAGGCGCCGGAGGCGAGCACGGCGAGAACGTATGCCAAGTACATTACAGACACCTACCGGGTCAGCTCGCTGGGGGCAAAAATTCAGGGCAAGGCGCTTAGCGTAAGCTTGGAGGCCGAAATGCGCAAGCCCGCCGCCCGCCGCCAGCTGCCGGTGTTTGTATGCACGGACAGCGACAGCTCGCTCAAGTACATTTTCCCCGTGCAGGCCAACGGGCTGTGGGGAGCGGTGGAAGGCTACGTAGCCCTCCACGATGACTTTAGCACGATTTACGGCGTAGCCCTTGCGCCGAAAAGCCGAACGCTGATGCAGGGCATCGAAAACCTAACACTGGCGCTGCAAAAGGAGCTGGTTGGCAGGTCGCTTTTTGACACGGCCTCGTGGTTTGCCTCGGCGGTGGCGGCGCCTAAGGGCAGCTGCGGCATGAGGGAGGGCGTGGCGGCCAGCTTGAGCGGCTACCTCGACTTTTTCAGGGAGCAGAGGCGGTTGCAGAAGGCAGCGCAGCGAGTGCTGGCGGACAAGCGTCAGGAGGAGGACGAAAAGTGTCCCGTCGAGCCGCCCTTCGTCCCGCAGCCCCGAGTGCAGCAGCCGGAGGAGGATACGCCTGCGCCGTTTTTTGCTGATTCGTCAGGCGCCAAGGCGCCCGCTGCCACGCCAGCAGACTCCTCGGGCAGCGCCGCCGGTGGGCGGCGCGACTCGGTGCCGACGGTGGTAAACCCGAAGGCGAATTGATGAGCAGAAGTTAGACACAAAAAAGCTATGGAAAAAGATATTTTGTTTTCGACCAAAAACATGCAGCAGCTCACCGGCTCGCTGGGCGCTTTCACCGGCCCTGCCACGGTTGCGGTGCTGGGCGTGGTGCCCGCGCTGGTGGTAACGGTAACGTTGAAGCTCGCGGTGTTCATGTCCCTTTCGATGCTGGTGGTGCTGGCGCTTTCGAGCGCGGCGCTGTCACACCTGAGCCGAACGATACCCACCCGGATGCGCGTGGTGGTGCAGCTGGTGGTGGTGTCGGTGCTGGTCATTCTGGTGCACCAGCTGCTGCAAGCGTTCGCCTACGACGTGAGCCGGCAGCTGTCGGTGTTTGTGGCGCTCATCCTCACCAACAGCGTGGCTATGGGGCACGTAAAGGAGGTGGCCTTGCGCAGCAAGCCCTGGCCATCGTTTAGGAATAGCATCAGCAGCGGCCTCAAGTACGGCGCCGTGCTGGTAGCGGTAGGCTTTTTTCGGGAGCTGCTGGGCCTCGGCACCCTGTGGGGCTTCCGCATCATCCCCGACTCGTTTTACGTTGCCCACGGCGGCGCGTACGAAAACAACGGGCTGATGGTTTTGCCACCCATGGCGCTCCTCTTGGCGGGGGTCGTGGTGGGGCTGAAGCGGCAGCATTACGCCGGTAGTAACAATCAGGAACAAAAACAAGCATTGCAGTAAAGCAGGATGGAGGACGTTGCGAACATACTGGTCAGGTCAATTTTCATTGACAACCTGTTTATAGCCTACTTTTTGGGGCTGTGCTCCTACATGGCCGTTTCCAAAAGCGTGAAGGTGGCGGTGGGCTTAGGCCTGACCGTTACCTTCACGCTGGGCATTTCGGCCTCCGTGTGCCACCTGCTCGGCCAATACCTCTTGGGGCGCGGCACGCTGACGTGGCTCAGCAAGGATTTGGAGGGTATCGACTTGACGCCCCTCAGCCTGATTTTCTTTTGGGCGGTGGTCATTCTGGTGGTGAAGGTGGCCGAGATGCTGCAAGAGCGCTACCTGCCTGCGCTGCACGCGCTGCTGAAAAAGTTCGTGCCCCTCACCGCCGTGAGCTGCGCCATCCTCGGCGGCACGCTGTTCATGCAGGAGCAGGCGCTGCAAACGCTGCCGGAGGTGGCCGCGCTGGGCTTTGGCTCAGGCCTGGGCTGGCTGCTCACGGTGGTGAGCCTTGCCGCCATCCGCGAGCGGATTACCTACTCCGACATCCCCAAGCCGCTACAGGGCTTAGGCATCACCTTCATTGTGGCGGGGCTGATGGGGATAGCCTTTTTATTCTTCATCAAAATTCGGCTGTAGCAGCTGTAGCGCACCCGCAATTCCCCACCCAAGCAGCCTCTCGTTTGTATCACGAGCAAATATTGCGTACCTTTGCAGAAGTAATATGGTAATAATCGTAAAAATAAAACAAAAAATGAAACAAGTAAACTTAGTAATCGCGGCTATTTTATTATCAATCTCTGTCTTTGGGCAGGAGCCTTTAAAGCAAGAAAATATGGAGCAGAAAAACAGAAAGGAAGTCTATGATTTTTTGAAGAAATGCGGTACGTACTATATCGCAACCGTTGATGGTAACCTGCCTAAAGTTCGACCTTTCGGCACGGTCAACATTTTTGATGGTCAGCTGTACATTCAAACGGGCAGGTCGAAAAATGTTGCAAAGCAAATGCTGAAAAACCCTAAGGTTGCTATTTGCGCGATGACGGGCAACCAATGGATTCGCGTAGAAGCCACTGCTGTAGAGGATAATCGTAGAGAGGCGAAACAAAGCATGCTGGACGCGTACCCCGATTTGAAATCCATGTATTCGGCGGACGACGGCAACACTTTGGTGCTGTATCTTAAAGATGCCACGGCTACTTTTTTGTCTTTTGAAAGCGAGCCGAGAGAGGTTACATTTTAATGCAGTATTATCTTTGTGGAAAAGGGATTTGAAGCAATGGTAA
>JAITMY010000009.1 GCA_031290755.1 Prevotellaceae bacterium | reverse complement strand
CCAGCCCCTCCGGTGGCCCCAAGGATTCGCTCCCCCCCGTGCTGCTCAAAACCACGCCGGAGCAGGGGGCGCTTAACTTCAAGAAGAAGCGCGTAGCCCTCACCTTCAACGAGTACGTGCAGCTCAAGGACATCGGTAAGCAGTTCCTCATGTCGCCGCCGCCGGAAAAGCGCCCTACGGTGAACATCCGCGGCAAGCAGGTGCAGGTGGACTTCAACAGCCCGCTGCGCGACAGCACGACCTACTCGCTGGACTTTGGGCAGGCCATTGCGGACAACAACGAGGGCAACCCCTACAGCCGCTACCGCTTTGCCTTCTCCACCGGCGCGTGGCTCGACACGCTGAGCGTGGAGGGCTTAGCGCTCGATGCGTTCACCGACCGGCCTGTGGCCGATGCGCTGGTGTACCTCTACGAAAATCTGGAGGACAGCGTAGTGCTCAAGCAGCGCCCCGACAACATTTCGCGCCCCGCGAAGAACGGCGTTTTCATGGCAGAGAACCTCAAGGCGAAGCCCTACAAAATGCTGGCGCTGGCCGACGCCAACAAGAACTACCGCTACGACGTGGGGCAGGAGGCTATCGGCTTCCTCGACGTTGCCGTGGAGCCGCTGCCCCTGCCGGAGGGCTACGACGATGCCGATACGATGTCGTACTGCTGCAAAGAGCGCGACTCCATCCGGCTGGTGCTGCGCATGTTTACCGAGGCGCTGGCAGCGCAGCTCCTGACCTCCTGCGAGCGTCCGCAGCGGCGCCAGCTGCGCCTCACCTTCAACGCGCCCTTCCCCACCGTCGACAGCCTGACCATTGACAGCGTGGACGTGTCAACGCTGGTGGTCGAGCCGAGCGCTAAGCGGGACACCCTCCTCTACTGGTTTGCCGACACCGCAGCCCACGTGCCCGACACGCTGAACATCCGCTTCGTTTACCTCAAAACGGACACGCTGGGGCAGCTCAGCCCGTTTGCCGAAAAGCGCCGCCTGATATTCACCCCCAAGCCCACGTCCGAGCCGGCAGCGAAGGAGAAAAAAACGTCGTCGGGGCTGGGAGGCCTGCTCAACCGCATCGTGGGCAACGACGAGGAGGTGCAGGACACCACGCCCAAAAAGCCCGCCAACTGGACGCTGCGCCCGGCGTTCGGCACCACCGGCGCCAGCCCCATAGCCCCCGCCACGCTCACCTTCGAGGCGCTGCCCATTGCGCTGAACCCGGCCCTGATAAAGATTGAGGAGCGGCAGGTGCACGTCAGAACCAAGGACACCACGTATGTGGACGTTAAGTTCACGTTGCGGCAGGACTCCATTCGCCTGCGCAGCTACAGCGTGGTGGCAGATTGGAAGGTGCAGACCACCTACCGCTACATGATGCTGCCCACGGCGTTTTGGGACGTGTACGCGCAAACCAACGACACGATGCGGGGCACCTTCATCACACTCGACCCCGAAAAGCTCGCCAGCCTCACCGTGAGCTTCACGCAGGCGCAGGGCAGCTACGTGGTGCAGCTCACCGACGATAAGGGGAGCAAGGTGCTTCGCCGGCAGCGCCTGAGCGAGGACACAAAAGTAACCTTCCTGTACCTCACGCCGGGTTCCTACTGCATTCGCGTGATTAAGGACGACAACGCCAACGGCGAGTGGGACACAGGCTGCTACTTCAAGCGCCTGCAACCCGAGTACGCCACGTTTTTGAAGAGCGCCCCCGACAAAATTACCCACGAGCTGCGGCAGGGCTGGGAGGTCGAGTTGAGTGTGGACTTGAAGAATTTGTTCCCCGATGGAAACAGTAAGCAGCAACCCCCACCAGAGCTTTGAGGCCATTGAAAACTTTCATACTATTGGCAGGCGCTTGGCTTGCGGGCAGCGCGGCAGCCCACGCGGAAATCTCCGTGGGCGCTCGCTACGGCGCAGGGCTTTCGCTGGTTTACTTCACCCCCTACCAGAGCCAAGCGGCGCTGCTGGCGCCGGTTAACGCGGCGCTGGCCTTTCGCTACTGCGACGAGGACGTGCCGGGGGCCTACGGCTTTGAGCGCTACATGAACATTTTGGTCGAATTTGGCTACGCCGAGCGCGGCTACAAGATGCAAGCCAACCCGATAGCCACGAGCGACACGGCTGCCGACATGGTTACCCGCAAGTCGCGGGTGCTGGAGCTGCCGTTCGTCATGCAGGCGCGTATTCCGGTGTACCGAAACTTCAACTTCTTGCTGAGCGGCATCGTCTATGGCGCCTACTACCTTAGCAATACGCAGACCTACGAGGTCGGCGGAATTGTAAAGACCTCGACGTTTCGCTACAACCACTTCCGCGGCTTTGAGTACGGCGTTGGCGGCGGCCTCGGCTTCAGCTTGTCCGTTGGCCGCAACGACTTTGCGCTCGATGCGCGGTACACGGCCAGCATGTCATCCCTCTACAATCCGTCGATAGACCTGTACGAGTCAATGCCCATGCAGCTTATCATTTCGTTTAGCGTGATGCACAAAATAGGGAAGTAGGGTAGGGGTAAAAAAAGAAACAGTTATGCTTCAATTCAGCAGCAGCGAGGTTTACGTGGGGCGCCTGCCCTTGGGGGGGCCGCACCCCGTGCGCCTGCAATCCATGACCACCACCGGCACGCTCCACGTGCAGGACACCGTGGCGCAGTGCATCGCCCTTGCCCGCGCCGGGGCAGACTACGTGCGCATCACGGCGCAGGGAGTGCGTGAGGCCGAGGCCTTGCAGCAGATAAAGGCCGCGCTGCGGCAGCAGGGCTGCGACATCCCGCTCATTGCCGACATCCACTTCAACCCCGCGGCCTCGGAGGTGGCGGCGCAGCACGTGGAGAAGGTGCGCATCAACCCGGGCAACTTCGTTGATAGGGCAAACGTGGCCGAGGATGCCGCCGCGCTGCGCGAAAAGCTGATTCGCCTGCTCGACATTTGCAGGGCGCACGGCGCCGCGCTGCGTATAGGCGTCAACCACGGCTCGCTCAGCGCCCGCATGATGGCACGGTACGGCGACACGCCGCTGGGCATGGTCGAGTCCGCGATGGAATTTTTGCACATCTGCCGCGACGAAAATTTTTCCGCCGTCGTAGTCTCGATGAAGTCCAGCAACACGCGGGTGATGGTTTACGCCACGCGGCTTTTGGCGCAGCGCATGGCGGCAGAGGGGCTGCGCTACCCGCTGCACTTGGGCGTAACCGAAGCCGGCGAGGGCGAGGATGGGCGGCTCAAGTCGGCGGTGGGCATCGGCGCCGTGCTGGCCGACGGCTTGGGCGACACCATTCGCGTGTCGCTCACCGAAGACCCGTGCCACGAAATCCCCGTAGCCCGAAAGCTGGCGGGCTACCTCGCAGGCGTTGGCAAGGGCTACCCCGCGGACGGCGAAGCTGCCGCGCACGATTTTTTCAGCTACAGCAAGCGGCAGACTACCTCGGCAAGCCTTGCCCCCGTGGGCGGCGACAAGCCCGTGGCGGTGGTGGCCGATCTGTCGTCCGCAGGCCTGATTACGCAAGAGGATGTTGCTCGGCTGGGCTTTACCTTCGACGGGCAGGCATGGCAGGGCGGCGATGCCACGCCCGACGCCCTCTACGTGGGCACGGCGGTGACGGGCAACTTCCCGCTTGCCGGCCTGCCGCTGTTCGGCGAGGATAGCGAGCGCCTGCTACGCTGCACGCCCGATTTTTTGACCGATGCGCACATCGCTTTTTTGAAAAGCAATCCGCAAACGCTGCTCCTGCTTGCGCTGGAGGAAGGCGCGAAGAAGCTGAGCGAGCAGCGCCGCTTTTTCCTTGCGCTTCAGCAGCATGGGCTTACCAACCCCGTGCTGCTGCACCGCAGCTACAGCGCCCCCGACGACTACGAGGCCTTGCAGCTGCAAGCCGCCGTGGACTTTGGCGCCCTGCTCATTGATGGCTTCGGCGATGGCGTAATGCTGTCGGCGCAGCAGCCCTTGCAGGCCAAGGGCGCCACGGCGGACTTGGCGCGAACGGCCTTTGGCATTTTGCAGGCAGCCCGCGTGCGCTTCAGCAAGGCCGAGTACATTGCCTGCCCGGGCTGCGGGCGAACGCTGTTTGACTTGCAAAAAACCTTGCAGGATGTAAAGAAGCACACCGAGCGCTTCAGGGGCATGAAGCTTGCCGTGATGGGCTGCATGGTGAACGGCCCCGGCGAAATGGCCGACGCCGATTATGGCTACGTGGGCGCAGGCGCAGGCCGCGTGTCGCTATACAAGGGCAGGGAGTGCGTGAAGAAAAACATTGAGCAGGAGCACGCCGTAAGCGAGCTGATAGCGCTCATCGCGCAGGATGAAAAACGCTGACATCCGTTGCGCAGCTTAGTATAGCAGCGTGCTGTACTTTGTTAGGAGGGCCGCTTGCTGCTTGGCAGCGCCGTTGGTCAGGCTGTCCAGCAGCGCCCAGAACTTTGGCCCGTGATTTTTATGCACGGTGTGGCACAGCTCGTGCAGAATAACGTGATCAACCAAATCGTCGGGCAGGTGCATGAGGTAGATGCTGAAGTTGAGGTTATTTTGCGCAGAGCAGCTACCCCAGCGCGAGTGAATATTTTTGATGGTTATGCGGCTGTAGCTCAACCCATGCCGCGCGGCTAAGGCGGCCACCCTTTGGGGCAAAAACTGCTTGGCCTGCCTGCGCAAGCGCTCAACATCCTCCTCCGAAAAATGGTGAAGGCGTTGCTCTTGCTCCTTGTTTTTTTGCAGCGCCTCCTTTATCCAATCCATCTTTTCGCACACCATCGCATCGGCTGCGGCGTAGCTGGTACGCTGCGGCAACGTAACGCTCACCGGCCTCCCCGGGCGAATGGAAATGCGAATGCTGCGGCTGCTGCTTACCTTGGTGAAGACTATTTCGCCCACCTCCTTATGAAAAAGTGAGCGCTTGTTGTCCTCTTTTTTCTCCATAAAAAAATCGCCTGTTTTTAGCAGCCGATTTAAAAAGCCTGAAAATCCCATACCGTAGCGAATCAAGACTTACTGTTGCGCCATTATTGTCAACTGGCCACCATACGTTTTTTTGAAGCGCTTTGAGAATATCTCGGCACTGTCGTTGCTCTCATACTTTCCTACATATACGGCATACTTGTTGTCGCTTGTTTTCACAATTTCGGAAGCAATTTTGAGCTTGCTGTGCAGCGTGTTTTTCAAAGTGTTTGCGTAGTCCTGCTGGTTGAAAGTTCCGATAACCACGTAGTAGTAGGTTTTCGGTTGAGGCTGCTCCACTACAGCCGGCGTGGCTTTGCTGGCTATTGCTGGCGTGACGTAGCTGGCTATAGCTGGTGCAACGTGGCTCACGGTTACGGCAGCTGGCGTGGGGGGCGCAGGGGGCTGCGTGGGGGCACTTTTTGCCTCGCTTGGCTGCTTTTGCGGCGGCAAGGTTTCTGTTGCTGCCGTAGTATCGGCTTTGCTTCCCCACAGCGATGCGGAGATGGAAGACCAGCACCACAGTATGCTAAAGCCGGCGATAAACAATATTACCAGCACGGCCAGCAGCACAATCCCCGACGACTTTTTCTTTTCGCTGTCTGTTGTTACTGTTTTTTCCCACTCGTTGGCGTTGTCGGCAGTAGCAGCAGGCT
>JAITMY010000079.1 GCA_031290755.1 Prevotellaceae bacterium | reverse complement strand
ATAACTGCCCGCAGTTACACGTGTCGTGATTGTCGCAACTACAATATCGGCTTCCGCCTTGTGCTTCCTTAGAATTTATCCGGAGTAACAAAACTAATTATGGATAAGTCATTAATTATCAACAAGTTACGCATTATGACAAAACCAACAAGAACAGTGATAATGCTCGCCGCCGCCGCGCTGCCGGGCACGGGTGCGCAGGCGCAACCCGCTACCGTTGCCTCCGGCGCCTGCGGCGACAACCTCACGTGGACGCTCACCGGCGACAGCGTGCTTACCATTCGTGGCACGGGGGAAATGTATAGCTTTGGGGGAGAATCCATGCCTCCTTGGTACGACTATGGAGACCAAATAAAAGCAGTGGTGATAGGCGACAGCGTTACCGACATTTGCGGCGAGGCTTTTTCCCGTTGCAGTGCGCTAAATTCGGTGAACATCCCCAGTAGCGTTACCGACATCAGCAAGCATAGCTTTTACCATTGCAAAGAGCTGAGCGCTATCACCAGCTTACGCACTCAACCGCAGCCCATCAGCGACGTGTTTCCGGAGATGGACATGAGATACTGCACCTTATACGTGCCGGTGGGCAGCGTGGCGGCATACCGAGAGGCGGGGGGCTGGAGGGACTTTGTGAACATCGAGCCGATACCAGCAACAGCTGCCGGCGCCGACACCTTGGTTGTGTGGTGGACTTGATTAATAAAGCAATGGCTTGCCCGTAGGGCATTCATATCAATAGCTGGCGGTCATCATTGACAAGCTCAGCGCGAGGGGGAGGAAGTAGGGATTTCACTAAAGAGGAGGGAGCTATGAGCACGTTTGACTACACGCTGCGCGACGCGCAGGCCACGGCGGTGGCGCCGGTGGCGCCGGAGCGGTTTGACTCGGCCCGCTACGCGGACTACGAGGCGGAGCTGCTGCCCCGCTGCCGGCGCTTTTGGGAGGAGGAGCGCGGCGGGGTGCTCGTGCACCGCCGCGTGCGCGTGGGCGAGGTGTTTGCCGAGGGCGCGGCGGACATGCGGCGGTCGCTGGCCTTGCAGCTGGGGGCGCTGGCGCGGGGCATGGACTTTAAGGCCGACGTGCCGAACTTTCTGGAGCCGTGGTACGGCATCGGGGCGGCGGCCTCGGCGTTCGGGTTCGGCTACGTGTGGGAGCGGGGGCAGGCGCCGGCGGTGAGCGGCCGGTTCGGCAGCGTAGAGGAGGCGCTGCGCAGCCCCGCGCAGCCGATTGCCGAAACCCCTATCGGGCGGCGCACGCTGGAGATGGTGCGCTACTTCGTGGAGGCCACGGGCGGGCGGCTGCCCGTGTCGTACGGCGACGTGCAGTCGCCGCTGAACGTGGCCTGCAACATCGTTAGCACGAACAGCATCCTGACGGACTTCTACCTTGCGCCGGAGCAGGTGTCGGCGCTGCTGGACAGGGTTGCGGGGCTGGTGGCGGACTTCACGCGGGCGCAGCAGGCGCTCATCGGGGGGGCGCTGGCGGCGCCGGGGCACGGCTTCGCCTCGTCGCGGGCGTTTGCCGGCTTTGGCATGAGCGATGACAACGCCATCATGATTTCGCCGGAGCACTACCACGCGCTGGCGGCGCCCTCGCTTACGAAGCTGGGCAGTGCGTTTGGCGGCGGGGCGTTCCACTCGTGCGGCGACTGGAGCGGCAAGTGCCGCGACGTGGCCTGCCTGCCCGGCCTGCGCATGGCCGACGGCGCCTTCACCGCCGCCACCGACCCCTCGCCGAACAACCCCGCGCCCTTTGCCGCGGCCTTTGCCCACACGGGCGTGGTGCTCAACGCCCGCATGGTGGGCACCGCACAGCAGGTAGCCCAGCAGGTGCGTGCGCTGTGGGCGCCGGGCATGAAGCTCATCGTAGTAACCTACTGCGAAACCCCGGAGGAGCAGGCCGCGGCCTACGACGCCGTGCACGAAATATGTCAGTAAATAGAGAGTAAGGAGTAAGGAACTATGAAACCGGAAACCTATAGGTGGCGCATCGTGGCGCTGCTGTTCTTCGCCACCAGCATCAACTACATCGACCGGCAGGTGCTGGGGCTGCTGAAGCCCTACATTGCCGAGGATCTGCGCTGGGGCGAGGCCGAGTATGGCTACATCGTGTCGGCGTTTCAGCTGGCCTACGCCCTGGGGCTGCTGGTGTCGGGGCGGCTGCTCGACCGCTTTGGGAACAAGCTGGCCTACGCCTGCGCGGTAGCCCTGTGGAGCTTGGCCGGCATGGGGCACGCGCTGGCGCGGTCGGTTGTAGGGTTTGGGGTAGCCCGCTTTGCGCTGGGGATGGGCGAGTCGGCCAACTTCCCCGCGGCCATCAAGGCGGTGGCGGAGTGGTTTCCGCGGAAGGAGCGTGCGCTGGCCACGGGCATCTTCAACTCCGGCTCGAACGTGGGGGCTATCGCGGCGCCGGTTATCGTGGCGGGCATCACCATCACCTACGGCTGGCGCTGGGCGTTTGTCATCACGGGGCTGCTGGGCTTTGCGTGGATTGTGCTTTGGCTGCTCGCCTACCGCCGCCCGCCGCAGCCTGCCGAGGCGCCGGCGGGCGCTAAGGCGCTGCCGTGGCGGGCTATCGTTGGGCGGCGGAGCACGCTGGCCATTTGCCTTGCCCGCTTGGTAACCGACTGGGTGTGGTGGATGCTGCTGTTCTGGGCGCCGGACTTCCTCTACAAGGCGCACGGGGTTGACCTCAAGCAGTCGGTGCTGCCGCTCATTGTCATCTACAGCGTGAGCAGCGTGGGGGGCATCGGCGGGGGGTGGCTGTCGTCGCACCTTGTGCGCACGGGGCGGTCGGTGGACTTTGCGCGGAAGACCTCCATTCTCCTCTGCGGGCTGCTGGCGCTTTCGCTCCTGTTTGTAACCTCCGCGGGCAGCCTGTGGGTGGCGGTGGCGCTGCTCTCCGCCGTGGCCGCTGCGCATCAGGCGTGGGCGTCGAACATCTACACGGTGGTGTCGGACATCTTCCCGTCGAACGCCGTGGCCTCCGTTACCGGCTTGGCGGGCTTCACCGGCTCCATTTTCGGGGTGCTGGCGGCCTCGGCGGTGGGCTGGGTGCTGGAGCTAACGGGTAGCTACTTCCTCATCTTTGCCATTGCCGGGGCCACCTACCTGCTGGCGTGGGGCATCCTGAAGGTAATGATTCCAAGGATTGGGGAGTAGCGCCGGCTAAGGGCGGTGCGCCAGCCAGCTTGCGCCCTTAGCCGCAGGCCATCAGTAGTTCTATGAGACATTCTATGAGGTGGACAAGAGCACCTGTACCTTTGGCGGAACATAAATAATACCTTTGTACCATGAAACACGCTATTACATTAGCCCTGCTGCTTTGCCTCGCCGCAACAGCGCAGGCGCAATCCGCACCGCCGCACGAGTACCTGTCCGTGTCGCCGCCCTCGGCCGAGGGCATCTGCGTGGTCAGCTGGGAGGAACTTTCGGCTACGCCGGAGCGTAGGCAAAAGGTAGGCTCCGAGGGCGACACGCTGATATACCTTCCCAAAACCCTCTACGGCTACTACGACCTGCGCTCTTGCCGCGAGTTCGGCCGCTCTACGCGCGAGGTATACCCGTTTTCCGATGGCGTAGCGGTGGCATTCTTGGAGGTGGACGGTTGCTATGGCGGCGACATCACGTATCTTATCTACCCCGGCAGCATCCCCCTCAACCTTGCCAGCAACTGCGCCTACGTGAGCGGCCTGCGCTACGACAACAGCGGCCACCAGTTCCACAACCGCCGCCTGTGGGTGGGGCGCTACGACTTCTACGGCGAGCGCTACAAAGACCACCGCTACGGCTACATCGACCCCGCCGGAAACGAAGTCATACCCACGCGCTACCTCTGTACAGGCTCGTTCTACAACGGCTGCGCGGCGGTGCAGGACACCGGCTACCGCTGGATGCTGGTAGACACCGCAGGGCAAAGGATGAGCGTCCACCAGTACGACCGAGTGGGCTTTACGAAACAGGACGCAGAGGATGATTACGAGATGCATCCCCGCTTCGCCGGCGGCCTGCTGCCCGTGCAGCGCGGCGGCAAGTGGGGCTACGTGAACAGCTACGCGCAGGAGGTGACACCTTACCTATACGACCTCGTGGGCTACCTCCCAATCGGAAGCCGGAGCGCCTACTACCACGGCTTCAGCCAGGGGCTAACGCCCGTGCAGCGCGGCGGCAAGTGGGGCTTCATCGACACGCTGGGGCGCGAAGCCATACCGCCGCAATTCGACG
>JAITMY010000052.1 GCA_031290755.1 Prevotellaceae bacterium | reverse complement strand
GGGCGTCGCGCAGCACCTGCGGGGTGAGGTAGGGGGCGCAGAGGCGCTCGGCGTCGAACCACGCGCCGCGCTGTCCCAGCTCGGCCACCGAGAGGGGCAGCGCGGGCGAGAAGCAGCCCAGCAGCCCCTCAACCGCGCCGAGGGGGATTTCCCAGATGCGGAAGAAGCCCAGCACGTGGTCAATGCGGAAGGCGTCGAAGTACTCGGCCATTGCCCGCAGGCGCTGCTGCCACCAGCGGTAGCCGTCTGCGGCCATGCGCTCCCAGCTGTAGGTGGGGAAGCCCCAGTTTTGCCCCGTGGCAGAGAAGGCGTCGGGCGGGGCGCCGGCCTGCGCGTCCATGTTGTAGAGGTGGGGCGCCACCCACGCATCGCAGCTGCGGCGGGCAATGCCGATGGGGATGTCGCCCTTGAGTACGATGCCCCGCGCGCGGCAGTAGGCGGTGGCCTCTTGCAGCTGCCGGTGCAGCAGGAATTGCACGTAGTAGTGGAGCGCCAGCTCGTCGTGCGCCGCTGCGCGGGGGGCGGCGAGGGCGGCCACCTTCGCTGCCGAGTAGGTGGCGTAGTCGCCCCAGGCGGCGAAGTCCGCGGTGCCGTGCTGGTCGCGCAGGTAGCAGAAGGCGGCGTAGGGCGCCAGCCACTCCTGCCGCTGGGCGAAGAAGGCTTGGTACTCCTTGCTGGCGAAGACCGCGCTTTTCTCCTTCGCGTAGGCTATTCGGGCGTACTTCCACTTGAGGCGCATGGCCTGCTCGTAGTCCACCTCGCGCAGCGCGTTCAGCTCGGCCTGCTCGCGGCGCAGCTGCTCGGCCTGCCGCGCGGTGAGGCAGGCCGCGAGGGGCGCAAGGTCGAGGTACAGCGGGTGCAGGGCAAAGACGGAGATGCCGGCGTAGGGGTACGAGTCTGCCCAGGTAGCGGTGGCCGAGGTGTCGTTCACGGGCAGCAGCTGTATCATGCTCAGCCCTGCCAGCTTCGCCCAGTCGGCCAGCAGCTTCAGGTCGGTGAACTGCCCCACGCCGTAGCCGCTTTCGCTGCGCAGGGCGAACACGGGGATGGCCACCCCTGCGCCGCGCGGCAGCGGGAGGTCGAAGCGCGGGGCGCCGTCGTCGCGCCACAGCGCGGCCTTTGCGCCCCCCGCCGCGGGCAGCGTTCGGTTGTCCGCCCGCTGCTCGTAGCCCACGATGCGCCGCTGCTCGAGGTCGTAGAGGGCGTACTTGTAGCAGATGGGCTGCTGGCTGGCGGCGGGGGTGAAGCCCGTGTGCCAGCCCCCCTCGCCGTTGGGCTGCATGAGCAGCGGGCGCTGCCTGTCCCAGCGGCCTAAGGCCTCGGCGCTGCCGGTGGCGCAGAGCACGCAGCCCTGCGGGATGCACGAGGCCGCCACCGTGAGCTTGCAGGCGTGCTGGTTGAGCTTGCCCTCGCCCTTCGCCTTTTGCCGGAAGAGCACGGAGGTGTAGGGCGCGGCGATGAGCGCCCGCTCGCCGGCCACGCGCCAGCTGTCGGCCAGCGCCACCGCGGGGTAGGGGGTTCCCTCCAGCGCCAGCCGGCGCCAGGCCTCGGCCTCGTACACCAGCTCGCCGTCGGCCTTGCGCAGCGCGTACTTGTAGTAGAGCGCCGCCGGCCACGCGCCGACCTCCAGCGCGGCCTCCCAGCGGCGCCCGTCGAGGCAGCGCATGGCCAGCGGCTCCTGTTGCAGGCTGCTCCTCACCACCAGCTCGTCGCCCCACTGGGCGGCGTAATCAATTTGAAAAATAATGGTCATGGTATAAAGTGCTTTTTGGCAAATTAAGGGCAAAAAAATGAAATATCAAAGAAAATGCTTACTTTTGCGGTGAAAATTTGCTTGCCGGTAGAGCAGGCTTGCTTTACGAACTCATAAACATTGTAAACAGACATGACCATATCCTATAGCTGGTTGAAAGACTACCTCAGCGCCGACGTGAGCGTGGAGGAGATGAGCGAAATCCTTACGGCCATTGGGCTTGAGGTGGAGAGCGTTGGCGCCGTGGACTGCGTGAAGGGCGGGCTGCGGGGCGTGGTGGTGGGGCACGTGCTCACCTGCGAGCAGCACCCCAACGCAGACAAGCTGCACGTAACCACCGTTGACGTGGGCGGCAGCGCCCCGCTGCAAATTGTGTGCGGCGCCCCCAACGTGGCCGCGGGGCAAAAGGTGCCCGTGGCCACCCTCGGCGCCACCCTCTACGCCGCCGACGGCGAGGAGGTGAAAATCAAAAAGTCGAAGCTGCGCGGCGTGGACAGCTGCGGCATGATTTGCGCCGAGGACGAGCTGGGGCTGGGCGCTTCGCACGAGGGCATCATGGTGCTCGGCGGGCAGGCCGCGGTGGGGCAGCCGCTGGCGGACTTCCTCGGCCTCGAAAGCGACTACGTGCTCGAAATCGGCCTCACGCCCAACCGCGTTGACGCCGCCTCGCACGTGGGCGTGGCCCGCGACGTGGCCGCCTACCTCGCCGTGCACTGCCCCGACAAGCTGCGCACGTTTGCCTACCCCTCGGTGGCCGACTTCGTGGAGGGCAGCGCCGCAAACCCCTACGCCATACGGGTTGAGAACCACGAGGCGTGCCCGCGCTACTGCGGCCTCACGCTGTCGGGGGTAGCGGTGCAGCCTTCGCCCGAGTGGCTGCAACGGCGCCTGAGCGCCATTGGGCTGCGCACCATCAACAACGTGGTGGACGCCACCAACTACGTGCTCCACGAGCTGGGGCAGCCCCTCCACGCCTTCGATGCCGACAAAATTGCAGGCCGCGCGGTGGTGGTGCGCACCTGCCCCGAAGCTACGCCCTTCACCACGCTGGACGAGGTGGAGCGCAAGCTCTCGGCGAGCGACCTGATGATTTGCGATGCCGAGCGGCCTATGTGCATCGCCGGCGTGCTCGGCGGAAAGGATTCGGGCGTAACCGAGCGCACCACCAGCATCTTCCTTGAGTGCGCCTACTTCAACCCCGTGTGGATACGCAAAACCGCCCGCCGGCACGGGCTGAGCACCGATGCCTCGTTCCGCTACGAGCGCGGCGCCGACCCTGCCGTGCCCCCCCTGGCCATTAAGCGTGCCGCCCTGCTCATCAAGCAGCTGGGCGGGGGCAGCATCTCGTCGCCCCTGACGGACATCTACCCCCACGCGGCGGCGCGAAAGAGCGTTGCCCTCACCTACGCGGGCGTGTGCGCCGCCGTTGGCAAGCAGCTTGACCCTGCCCTCATCCGGAAAATCCTTGTCGCCTTAGAGTTTGAGGTGCTGAGCGAGGACGGCAGCGGCCTTACGGTGAGCGTTCCCACCTACCGCGTGGACGTTGCCCGCCCCTGCGACGTGGTGGAGGAAATCTTGCGCATTTACGGCTACAACAACGTTGAAATCCCGCAGCACATCACCATTGCCCCCGGCCCCCTCGCCAAGCCCGACAACGAGGCGATGGTCGGCGCCGCCGCCGCGCTGCTGTCGGGGCAAGGCTTCAACGAGATAATGAGCCTCTCGCTCACCGCCGCCAAGCGCTACGACGAGCTGGCCACCTACCCCAAAGAGCGGCTGGTGATGCTGCAAAACCCCAGCAGCGTTGACCTGAACGCCATGCGCCAAACCCTGCTGCTCGGCGCCCTTGAGTCCGCTGCCTACAACATCAACCGCCGGCAGGCCGACCTGAAGCTCTACGAGTTCGGCAACGTATATTACCGTCAGGCCACCGCCGGCAGCGTAACCGAGCGCTTCGGCGAAGAGCCGCGCTTGAGCCTCCTCGTAACCGGTGCGCAGCACAAAAAAACGTGGAGCCAAGGCGCACCGGCCACCGACTTCTTCACCCTCAAAAAGCACGTGGAGCTGCTGCTACAGCGCTTTGGCGTTGCGCTGCACGCGCTGCAAGCAGCCACCCTGCCCTCTGACATTTTTGCCGACGGCGCTGCCTACAAGCTGGCCGGCAAGCCCTTTTTGGAGCTGGGGCCGGTGCACAAAAAACTCCGCGCCATGTTCGACATCAAGCAGCCGGTGCTCTACGCCGAGCTGCGCTGGCAGGTGCTGCTGGGCTTCGCCGCAAGGCAAAAAATCACCTGCGCCGAGCTGCCCAAGTACCCCGAAGTTACCCGCGACTTGGCCCTGCTCATCGACGTCGGCGTAACCTTCGACCGCCTGCGTGAGGCAGCCCACAAGGCCGAGCGGAAGCTGCTCCAAAGCGTGAGCCTGTTTGACGTGTACGAGGGCGACAAGCTGCCGGAGGGCAAAAAATCCTACGCGCTCTCGTTCACCCTGCAAGACAGCGAGCGGACGCTCACCGACCACGACATAGAGCGGGTAATGGGCAACCTGACGAAGGCCTTTGAAAAGGAGCTTGGAGCAAAGCTGAGGTGAAAAGCAGGGTAAAAAGTTACGCTTCGCTGATTAAAATCAGCCACACCGTTTTTGCGCTGCCGTTTGCGCTGGTGGGCTACTTTTTAGCCCTGCGCGAGGGCTACCCGCTGCGGTGGGAAACGCTGCTGCCGGTGCTGCTCTGCATGTTCTTTGCCCGCAGCGCCGCCATGAGCTTCAACCGCTACGTTGACCGGCGGTTCGATGCCGCCAACCCGCGCACCGCCCTGCGCGAAATCCCGCGGGGCGTCGTTGCCCCTGCCGGTGCGCTGCTGTTCTGCGCGGCCAACGCGCTGCTGTTTGTGGCCACCACCTTTTTCATCAACCCGCTGTGCCTTGCGCTGTCGCCGGTGGCGCTGGCGGTGGTGCTGGGCTACAGCTACACCAAGCGCTTCACGGCGTGGTGCCACTTCATTCTGGGCTTGGGCTTGGCCATTGCGCCTGTTGGCCCGTACCTTGCTGTGAGCGGGACCCTGGCCATCGCGCCCGTGCTCCTGTCAGTTATCGTGCTGCTGTGGAGCGGCGGCTTCGACATCATCTACGCGCTACCCGACGAGGCGTTCGACCGTGGGCAGGCGCTGCGCTCGGTGCCCGCAGCCGTGGGCCGGAAAGCCGCCCTGCGCATATCGACGACGGTGCACGCAGCCTGCGCCGTGGCAGCGGTAGGCTTAGGCTTTTACGCCATGAACAATGTTTTTTACTGGCTTGGCTGCGCCCTCTTCGTTGGCTGCCTTGCCTACCAGCACAGGATAGTAACCGCTGGCGACATCAGCCGCGTGAACGTGGCCTTTGCCACCGCCAACGGCGTAGCCAGCGTTGTCTATGCAGCCTTTTGCATTTGCGGAATGGTTATATAGCAGTGGGGTTCCTGCTGCTTTTCTGGCGGGATGTTCGCTATTTGTTTATCAACTCTTCCGTTTGTTTGGGGAATTTTTGTATTAGCCATTGAAGTACATCCAGCTGGTCTTTGGCCGGTGCACGTCTTACTTGTGCAATTAATTTAATCGTGTCCGGTCTGTTCAGCGTCAAGTTTGAAGCGCCTTCATTGCAAACAGAGCAAATTGCCCGTAAGTTGTTTGGGTCATCGGTTCCGCCCATTGATTTGTCTATGATGTGTCCTATGTGCAAGCGAGTTTTTCGTCCATTGTCGTGAGGGTGCAGCTCACCTGCGGCTGCTCCACACATTTGGCAGGTAAAGCCATTGCGGTCTAAAACAAATGCGCGTGTTTCTTTTGAAATGTCGCGTTCAAAAGCCGGACGAGGTTTTAAATCTGTAAGGATATACTGTCCGTATTTTAAATCGCTTCTATCATTATGGGTTAAAATATTCAATCCTTCTTCGTTTCGTAATTCACGCACGCGCCGCGCCCACTCGCTTGTGCCTGCAACTTTCCGTAATGTGTCCGAATCTAACACATTACCAACGTTGGCAAAAAAGAAAACTCTTAACTTTGCTCTGGAACCCTGTCTTTTTTGTGATTTATTTACCATAACACAATGCTTTATAAATTGATTTTCCTACCACTTTTGCGACAGGAGGAGGAAAAGCATTTCCTACTTGCCTGTATGCCGGCGTCTTTTTTCCAACGAAACGCCATTCTTTAGGAAAGCCTTGTATTAAGGCTGCCATGTTGAGCGTTAATCGCGGATTACCTTTAAATCCTTGAGCAGGGGGGTGGTCGGCTAAGCCCATGCCGTCAACTTCCATTTCTGCCCATACCTTTCTGGCTCTTGTAGGTCCTAAATCGGCACCGCCGTGTTTTTTGGAACCGCCAACTAAGGTAGGGGCTATTTTATTGGCTTTCTTCCGCCACTCGTGCACGTCTTCCCAATCTAATTGTGCCATTTCTTCAAATAGCAAATCACCTACGGATTTTGGTTGCTCAATTTGTTTTTGAGGCCACTTAAAATGAGCAGAATACTCCTGCTTAATAGCGACTAAAATGGCTCGGGGACGTAACTGTGAAACTCCATAATCAGATGCATTTAGTAGCTGCCAATCCACTTTATAGCCTAAACTTTCTATTTCAGCGATAATGTCTTTTCTATAATCTTCGAATTTGGGGTCAAGCAGCCCGCGAACATTTTCGAGTAAAACAGCTCTGGGGTCACATTCTTTAATCAGGCGTATGGCTTCGGGGAATAGATCGCGGTCGTCAAGCTGCCCCAACTGCTTGCCTGCTACCGAAAATGGCGGACAAGGAACGCCTCCTGCCAAAAGATCAACAGTTCCTTTATATCGGGAAGCATTAAATTTCCGCAAATCACCCTGTAGAACATTCCATTCCGGACGGTTGGCTTTCAGTGTCTGACAGGCTAACGGTTCAATTTCGACCAATGCAATATGTTCAAAACCGGCTTCCTCAAGCCCTAAAGCTTGTCCGCCTGCGCCTGCACATATCTCTATGGACGTTAACTTAGCCATAATGTTACTTTTTTTTGTTTTTTTTGCAACGCAAATCTAACAAAAATCCCCGAAAGCGATACCGCCTCCGGAGATTTTAGTAGCTGCTGCCACGGATTTTACTGCACCACCACCTGCCTTGTGGCCGTCTTGCCGTTGGTGAAGATGACCTTCACCACGTAGCTGCCCCGCGGCAGCGCGCTGACGCCAAAGGTGCGCTGCCCCCGGGCGGGGTAGCTTGCGGCCTTCCCGCCCGCAAGGCTGTAAACCTCCACCTCCGTCGGCTCCAGCACCGTCTCGATGTTGAGCGAGGCGCCAACGGGGTTGGGGTAAACGCTAAGGTAGGGCTGCGGGGCGGCCTCGCTTTTGCCAATGCCGGTG
>JAITMY010000191.1 GCA_031290755.1 Prevotellaceae bacterium | reverse complement strand
GAGTCAGGTGCTACTAACCAACTGAGCTATGGGCCCTAAAATCCCCTCCCGCTTTTGGAGGATAAGGAAGTGCAAATATACAACTTTATGCCGAACTTGCAACAAAAATAGTTAAGTATTTTCACCTATCTTGCCCCAATCATTTGTAAACCTCAACTTTTTCATGTATATTTGCGCAATGTTTTTTTTTAAGTATATCTCTGCAAAGTATTTATGGCAACAAAACGTAAAATTCTCTTCGTCAGCCAAGAAATGATGCCGTACATGGCGGAGACGGAAATAGCCAAGTTGTCGCGCTATCTGCCGCAGGCCGTTCAGAAGCAAGGCAACGAAATCCGCTCGTTCATACCGCGCTACGGCTGCGTTAGCGAGCGGCGCAACCAGCTGCACGAGGTCATCCGCCTGTCGGGTACGACGTTCAACATCGGCGGGGCAGACCACCCGCTCATCATCAAGGTGTCCTCCATCCCCTCGGCGCGAATGCAGGTGTACCTCATTGATAGCGAAGACTACTTCAAGCGCAAGGAGATGCTGTTTGACGAACAGGGTGCGTTTTTTGACGACAACGACGAGCGGACTATATTTTTCGCCCGCGGAACCCTCGAAACCATCAAGAAGCTCTGCTGGCAGCCAGACTTAATCCACTGCCACGGCTGGTTTTCGATGATGGTGCCCCTGCTGGTGAAGAAGGTGTTCTGCCACGACCCTATTCTGGCCAAGGCAAAAATCGTGGTGTCGGTGTACAACGAAAAGTTTAGCGAACACCTTAGCCCGCTGTTCAACAAGAAAATGATGCTCAGCGAGCTAAAGCCCGAAGACGTGGCGGTGCTGTCCGGCATAGGCTACGTGGAGCTGATGAAGTTTGCCCTGTCATACGCCGACGGCGTGGTGGTGGGCAGCCAGCATATAGACGCAGAGCTGCAAAAGCACATCGACACGCTGAGCACCCCCGTGCTACCGTACAAAGAAGGACAATTTGTAGAGCCATACCTCAACTTTTATGAAACGATTACTACACGCGCATAGCCTTGCCGCGCTACTCCTCCTCGCCGGTGCCTGCACCGAGGTTGATAAGGTGGCGGGGGACAGCCTCATCCCGCCCTACCAGCAGCTGGGGGTGCAAACGCTGGACGCGTCCAGCTTCATCTCGCTGCGAAACATCCCGCTGGACTCGCTGTCCACAGGCAGCTTCTCCTACGCCACGCTGGGGCGCCTTGACGACCCCCACTTGGGCAAAAGCACCGCCGGATTTGTGGCGCAGCTCCTGCCCTACGCCTACACCCCCACGTTCGAAACCGGCGTTACCGGCTTCGACTCAGTCTATCTGCTGCTCAGCTTTTCCGGAACCTACGGAGCCGACAATAAGAATGAGCCGATGAACATTGAGGTGTACGCGCTAACGGGCGACATCAGCATCGACAGCGCGTACTTCGGCACGCCGGCGCTCGCGGAAAGCATCGCCGACATGAGCACCGACTTAGTGGTCAAAGGGCAGGCCGTGGCCTTCGACAGCACCTACGCCTTCATTAAGCTAAGCAACACCCTGCTCAGCAAGCTATGGCACCTTGAGAGCCGAGACTCGTTCTTAGCCTACCTCCACGGGCTATACGTGAAGGTTGACAACGGCGAAGGCGGCTGCGTAAAGTACGTGGACTTGGTAAACACCTCGACCACCGCCAGCGCCAGCGCGCTGCTGGCCTACTACCACTACCGCGACAGCATTACCGGCTTAGACAGCGTGCAGCTGTTCTCCTTTGACGCATACAGCGGCGCCCCGCGCTTCAACGTTTTTGGGCACGACTATAAGGCGCTGGAGCAGCCGTCTGGCGACATACTCTACATGCAGGGCATGGTGGGGGTGGCCATAGAAATGACGGTAGACCGCAGCGCGGTGGAGGCGTGGACAGGCACCGGCGACCAGAAGAAGGAATACGCCGTGAGCCGAGCCGAGCTGGTGCTGCACGTGCAGGACACCACCGATGCGCTGCTGCTGGACAAGTACGCCACCCAGCTGTACTGCCTCATGCCGACAACCGGCACGTCAACCCTGGGAAAATACACGGGCACGCTCGACACCTACGCCACGAGCGGGGGCGTGAGCACAACGTTCGACGGAACGCTCAACCGCTCAACCATGCAATACTCGCTCAACATCACGCACTACTTCAACGACATTGTGCAGGGCACAGAGGAGCCGCTCTACCTTATCCCCTACACCTACACGACCGAAGCCCGCAGCGTGCTCATCAACAACCTTGGCCGCAAGCCGCAGCTGAAGCTGACCTACACAGAAATTAAAAAGTAACGCCCCGCCCCCTGCAAAGGTGCCTTGCCAACGCTGCTGAGGGTGCCTTAGCAGCGCTGCTGAGGGTGCCTTAGCAGCGTTGTCGAGGGTGCCTTATCATCGCTTATAAGGGTGGCTTAGCCGCGCGGTTCAGCCTCCCGGCCTGGGGTGTGGCCGCCGGGCGGCTACTGCTTCACCACCTTCACCGCGTTGCCGCCGACCTTCACGAGGTAGGTGGCGGGGGGCAGGTGGGCGAGGCTGATGACGGTGGCGGCGCCGGTTACGGGGTAG
>JAITMY010000188.1 GCA_031290755.1 Prevotellaceae bacterium | reverse complement strand
ATGGGGTAAGGGTTTTGCGGCTACAGCTCGGTAAAGGCGCCGCCCTTCACCTCGAGCACCTTGTAGGGCAGGCGGGCGACGTGCAGGAGCTCGTTGAGGCGTGCTTTGCTGCTGTCGGTGAGGAATATTTGCCCGAAGTCGCCGCCGGAGACTACCTCGACGAGCTTTTTGACGCGCCCCATGTCGAGCTTGTCGAAGATGTCGTCAAGCAGCAGCAGGGGTGGGGCGCCGAGGCGTTGGCGCAGCAGCTCGGCCTGCGCGAGCTTGAGGGCGAGGAGGGTGGTTTTTTGCTGCCCCTGCGAGCCGCGCTTTTTGAGGGGGTGGCCGCCGAGGGTGAGGGCGAGGTCGTCGCGGTGGGTGCCCACGGAGGTGAACTGTAGCGCTCGGTCGCGCTCGAAGTGGCGCCGGAGCAGGTCGGCGAGGGGGGCTTCGGCGAGGTCGGAGGCGTAGCGCAGGCCGGGGCGCTCGTCGGCGCCGGCGATGCGCTCGTAGTAGCGCTCGAAGATGGGGCTGAGCTCGCCCACCAGCGCCCGGCGGGCGGCGAATATTTGGGCGGCGAGCTCGCCCAGCTGGGCGTCCAGCACCTCCAGCAGCTCGCGGTTGAGGGCGTAGGTGTCCTTGAGCATTTTGTTGCGCTGGCCGAGCACCTTTTCGTAGCGCACGGCGGCGTGGAGGTAGCCCTTGTCGAGCTGGGCGGCCACGCTGTTGAGGTAGCGGCGGCGCTCTTCGCCGGCTTCGCTGATGAGGGCGCTGTCTGCCGGCGAAACCATGACCAGCGGCAGCAGCCCGATGTGGTCGGCCAGCCGCTCGTAGGGTTTGCCGTTGCGCTTGAGGACTTTGCCCTCGGCGCGCGAGCAGCCGCACGACACCAGCTCGCTGCCGCCCCATGCCTGATAGGCGCCCTTGAGGAGAAAGAAGTCTCTGCCGTAGCCGATGCACTGCCGGTCGGTGAGGCCTACGCTGCTCTTGCACATTGAGAGGAGGTAGAGGGCGTCGAGCAGGTTGGTTTTGCCCGCGCCGTTAGGCCCCACGAGGCAGGTCAAGCCCGCGGCGGGTTCGACCTCGGCCTCGTCAATGTTTTTGAAGCCTACTACGGATAGATGCTTTAGCTGCATGGCGCGTGGGGGTTACAGAACATCTTTTCCAATGTCCCGACGGAAGAGCTTTCCCTCGTAGTCCACCTGCTCTACCGCTTCGTAGGCCTTACTGAGGGCGGCGAGGGGCGTGGGGGCAAGGGCGGCAAGGGCGAGCACGCGCCCGCCGTCGGTTTCGACGGCGCCGCCGCGCAGCCTCGTGCCGGCGTGGAAGGCCACGGCGCCACCGCCCACGCGCTCTAAGCCGCGGATGGGGAAGCCCTTGCGGTAGGTGCCTGGGTAGCCGCCGCTGGCGCACACCACCGTGGCCGCGGCCTGCGGCAGGGCGGCGCAGGCCACAGCGGCGAGGGTTCCGCAGGCGGCGCCCTCCAGCAGGTCAACCAAGTCGGCGTCTAAGCGGAGCATCACGCTCTGGGTTTCGGGGTCGCCCATGCGCACGTTGTACTCAATCAGCATCGGGTTGCCCTCCACGCGTATCAGGCCGAAGAACAGGAAGCCCCTGTAGGCGATGCGCTCGGCGCGGAGGCCGGCGATGGTAGGCTCCACGATGCGGGTGCGCACCTTCTCCATGAACTCCGGCGTGGCGAAGGGCACCGGCGACACGCTGCCCATGCCGCCGGTGTTAGGCCCCGCGTCGCCCTCCCCCACCCGCTTGTAGTCTTTGGCCTCGGGCAGCAGCTTGTAGGAGGCTCCGTCGGTGAGGGCAAAGACCGAGAGCTCCACGCCGCGCAAGAACTCCTCCACCACCACCGTGCGGCTGGCCTCGCCGAACATGCCGCCCAGCATGGCCTGTAGCTGCGCCTGCGCCTCGGCGAGGCTGTCCACAATCAGCACGCCCTTTCCTGCGGCGAGGCCGTCGGCCTTGAGCACGTAGGGGTGGGCGAGCGTGGCGAGGAACGCCGCGCCGTCGGCTGCGCTGCTGCGCGTGAACGAGCGGTACCGCGCCGTGGGGATGCCGTGCCTCGCCATGAAGCGCTTGGCAAAGTCCTTGCTCCCCTCCAGCTGCGCCCCCTGCTGCGAGGGGCCTACCACGGGGATGCCGCGCAGCGCCTCGTCGGCAGCAAAGTAGTCCACGATGCCGCGCACCAGCGGCTCTTCGGGGCCTACCACCACGAGGCTGACGGCGCGGCTCAGCACCAGCGCTTTCACCGCCGCAAAGTCGGTGGGGTCAACGTCCACGTTGTCTCCCAGCGCGGCGGTTCCCGCGTTGCCGGGCGCAACGAGCAGCTGCGCGAGGCGTGGGCTTTGCCTCATTTTCCACGCCAGGGCGTGCTCTCTGCCGCCGGCGCCTAAAAGAAGTATGTTGTGCATAGGTTTTCGGAATAAAAAATTTAAATGCTTCCGTAAAGTTATACATTTTTTTCAACTGGACAAAACAAAAAAATGAGAGGCACCTTTTTCGGCGGCGCGAACGTTTTTATCATTTTGTTTTTGCGTTCTAAAAACAAATTAGTACCTTCGCGCTATCAAAGCAAAAATAATGAGGATACTTATTTTCGACAACTACGACTCGTTTACCTACAACATCGCGCACCTTGTGCGGGCGCTGGGGTACGACGACGTGGAGGTGCACCGCAACGACAAGCTTGCGCTGGACGAGGTGGCGCGGTTCGACCGCATTATTCTGTCGCCGGGGCCGGGCATCCCTTCAGAGTCCGGCCTGCTGCTGCCGCTGATTCGGCGGTACGCCCCCAGCGTAAGCATGCTGGGGGTTTGCCTCGGCCATCAGGCCATCGCAGAGGCGTTCGGCGGGCAGCTGGTGAACTTGGAAACCGTTTACCACGGCGTGGCAACGCCGGTGGACATCATCGCCGAGGACAGGATATTCGCCGGCCTGCCCCGCCAAATTGAGGCAGGGCGCTACCACTCGTGGATTGCCGATAGCGGCAGCTTCCCCGATGCGCTGCAAGTAACCGCCGTGGACAGCGCGGGGCAAATTATGGCGCTGCGGCACCGGCAACTCGACGTGCACGGCGTGCAGTTCCACCCCGAATCGGTGCTTACGCCAATGGGCGCGGAGATTGTGAAAAACTTTTTAAACGAAACGTAGCACCACTGCCATGAAAGAAATTCTACTCAAGCTCTTCGAGCACCAGTACCTGAGCCGGAGCGAGGCAAAGGAAATCCTCGTGAACATGTCCGAGGGCAAGTACAGCGAGCCGCTGATTGCGGCCTTCATCACCGTTTACTTCATGCGCAGCATCAGCGTGGAGGAGATTCTGGGCTTCCGCGAGGCGCTGCTCGAAATGCGCGTGAACGTGGACGCGCTGCGGGACTACAACCCGATTGACATTGTCGGCACGGGCGGGGATGGCAAGAACACGTTCAACATCTCAACGGCAGCCTGCTTTGTGGTGGCGGGCGCGGGCTACAAGGTGGTGAAGCACGGCAACTACGGCGCCACCTCCGTGAGCGGCGCCTCGAACGTGATGGAGGAACACGGGGTTAAGTTTTCAAAAGACGTGGAGCTGCACAAAAGGTCGCTGGACAACGCGAACATTGCCTACCTCCACGCGCCGCTGTTCAACTTGGCGCTGAAAACTGTGGCGCCCGTGCGCAAGGCGCTGGCCGTGCGCACATTTTTCAACATCCTTGGCCCCATCGTGAACCCGCTCATGCCCAAGCGTCAGGTGCTGGGCGTGTACGACCTGAAAATGGCGCGGCTCTACCACTACATTTATCAGGAAAGCGGCAACGATTTTTCCATTGTGCACAGCCTCGACGGGTACGACGAGGTGTCGCTAACGGACACGTTCAAGGTCATCAACAAGCAGGAGGAGAACATCTACACGCCGGAAGCCATAGGCTTTGCGCGGGCACGCCCGCAGGAGCTGTACGGCGGCAGCACCCCGCAGGAGGCCGCCCTGATTTTTGACAGCGTGCTGGACAACACCGCCACCGCATCGCAAAAAAACGTGGTGCTGGCGAACGCCGCCATCGCCATTCAGACCATTGAGCCGGCGCTTGGCCTCCAAGCCTGCATTGCCAAGGCGCGAGAGGCGCTGGAGGCGGGCAGGGCAAAGGAGGCGCTGCAAAAATTTCTGGCCGTCAACGGGTAGCATCGCTTCCGCCACAACGCACACTTGAAGCTACAGGAACGCATGAACATCTTAGCAACCATTTGCGCCGCCAAGCGCCTTGAGGTGGCGCGGCAGCAGGAGCAGCAGCCCCTACCCTACCTGAAGCAGCAGATAGGTCGACGGCAGCAGCGCGGTAGCTCCCTCCGGCAGGCGCTGCTGGCCTCGCCCCACGGCGTTATCGCCGAGTTCAAGCGCCGCTCGCCCTCGAAGGGCTGGATAAGCCCCGATGCCGACGTGGAGGCCGTTGTGAGCGGCTACGAGCAGGCCGGCGCCGCCGCCATCTCCTGCCTCACAGACGAGCCGTTCTTCGGCGGCGCCTTTGCCGACTTTGACAAGGCACGCCGCTGCCTCACCCGCGCCCCGCTGCTGCGCAAAGAGTTCA
>JAITMY010000179.1 GCA_031290755.1 Prevotellaceae bacterium | reverse complement strand
ATGAAGCGCAGCGATTGGGGGTGTCGCCGCCGGTGGCCTCGGTTTTAACCGATGGCGTCGCCGCCCTCCGCCTCCTTCCTCACCCGCCCCAGGTGCTGCGCCAGCTTGTTTTTGTACTCCGTGGCGTGGGTGTTGTACTCGGCGTAGAAGCCGCCGGCAAAGCCCCTTCCGTCGAGGTTAATGCGGGCGTCCAGCCGGTCGGTAACCTTTTGGTAGGCGGCGTCCATGCGCAACCGCACCTCGCGCATCCGCAGGCTGCTCTGCTGCGCCAGCTCCTCGTTGCGCTCCGCCAGCAGCGCGGCCAGCGCGCTGGCTGCATGTTCGTGCGCCTCGGCCCAGGGCGCAAGGCCCGAGGCGGCGTAGTCGGCAGGCCGCGCCCGCAGGTCTTCCAGCAGGTTTGCCGACGCCCCCAGCTCCTGGTGGTACGCCTCGCGGGCGATGTTGCCGAAGTGCTCGAACACCACCCACAGGTTTTCGGCGGCGTGCCGCGCGGCGGGGTCGTAGTGCCGCAGGTTCGCCTTGGCCTGCTCGTACAGCCCCAGGAACGTGCGGTCAAACGCCACGTCGGCGGCCGCTATGCGCTCCGTGTCCGCGCTCTTGCGCACCACCTCCAGCGCAGTGTCCTCGTCGCTCAGCGCCCCGCTATACTCCCCCATAAAGGGGTCGATGCCCAGCGCCGCAACCCCGAACTTATCGTACAGGCCGCGGTTTTCTACCATAAACATAAAATGCAGCTCGTTGGGGAGCCGGTGGGTATCTAACCTCACTAATTTTTCAGCGCTCTTGTTCATAATGATTGTAATTTAAATGGATAGTTAAGATGATTTAGGTAGCCTAAAAAGGGAGCAAGCCGAGTGCCGGCGGGCTTGCCGAGGCTCGGCAAGCCCGCCGCCGAGCTGCGGGGCGCCTGCCGAGCCTCGGCAACTCCGCCGCAAAGTGTCGGGGCCTTTGCCGAGGCGCTTGAAAGCCTCCCGACAAAGTGCGGGAGGCTTGCCGAGGGGCTTGCAAGCCTCTCGCAAAGCTGCGGGAGGCTTGCCGAGACACTTGCAAGCCCCCCGCTGAACTGCGGGGCGCTTGCCGAGGCAGGGGCACACAAAAAAGTCCGCCTCGCTGCCGCGAGCCGGACCAAAAAAATTTTAAGAGATATAAGGCTAAATGTGTGTGTGTGTGTGTGTGTGTGTGTGTGTGTGTGTGTGTGTGTGTGTACAAACACTGGGTTTCCTGAGGTGCCCTCTGGAAACTCAATGTGGGAGCGGGATATAGGAGGCCATGTTTCATAATCCTTACCAGTATTGGGTTTTAGGCGTTCGTCAAAAGCGGTGCGCTACACCTATTATATATGGCGGTATCGCTTTTGAGAAATGCAGGGCAAAAATATAGATAATTTCGACGTGATAATAATTTGTGCTGAAACATAATATACTTTAACAGATTGCGAGGGCGGTTAGCACCGCGTCATTGCGAGGGTATTCCCCGAAGCAATCCAGAAGGGTATGCTTGCAAAGGTAACACTTTTTCCTTGCTTAGATAATTTTTTTGCTATCTTTGCGCCAACAAATTTTCACTACGCATGAAAGAGCTGGGGCTACTTCTGCTGGGCCTGCTGGCCGGCGCATTTAGCGGACTTATTGGCATAGGCGGGGGCATCATCATGGTGCCGGCGCTGGTTTACGTGTTTGGCTTTTCGCAGCACGCCGCGCAGGGCACCACGCTGGCGGTGCTGCTGCCGCCGGTGAGCCTGCTGGCCTGCTACGTTTACTACCGGAGCGGCAACCTCGACATCTGGGTGGCAGCCATCATCACCATCGGCTTTTTTGTGGGCAACCTCTTCGGCGCCAAGGCTGCTGTGGCCCTCAACCCGCAGCTGCTGAGCAAGCTCTTTGCGGTGGTGCTCATCGCTATGGGGGTGAAGATGCTGGTGGGTAAATGATTTCAACAACGCTTAAAAATACTTCAAAATGACAAGCATGAACAAAAAAGTACTCTTGATGATCCTCGACGGCTGGGGCAACGGACGGCACGACCGCAGCGACGCCATTTTCACGGCGGGCACGCCCTGCCTCGACCGGCTGCGCGGGGGCTACCCCACGGCGGAGCTGCTCACCTGCGGCGAGCACGTGGGGCTGCCCGACGGGCAAATGGGCAACTCGGAGGTGGGGCACCTCAACATCGGCGCGGGGCGCATCGTTTACCAAGACTTGGTGAAAATCAACCGCGCCTGCCGCGACGGCAGCATCGCTACGAACCCTGAGGTGGCGGCGGCGTTCGGCAACGCAAAAGCGTCGGGCAAGCAAATCCACTTTCTGGGGCTGCTGTCCGACGGCGGCGTGCACAGCTCCATCGACCACCTCTACACGCTGTGCGACCTCGCCAAGGAGCACGGCCTACAGGGGCGCACCTTCGTGCACTGCTTCATGGACGGGCGCGACACCGACCCCCGCAGCGGCAAGGGCTTTGTGGAGCAGCTACAGGGGCGCCTCAAGGCCTCGGCCTGCGGCGAAATTGCCTCCATCGTGGGGCGCTACTACGCAATGGACCGCGACAAGCGCTGGGAGCGCGTGAAGGTGGGCTACGACCTGCTGGTGCGCGGCGCCGGCGAAGCGGCCACCGACCCCGCGGCAGCCGTGCAGGAGGCCTACGACGCCGACCCGCGCGGCGACGAGTTCATAAAGCCCATCGTGTGCGCGGGGGGGCGGGGGCGCATCGCGGCGGGCGACACCGTCATCTTCTTCAACTACCGCAACGACCGCGCCAAGGAGCTGACCATTGCCCTCACGCAGCAGGACATGCCGGAGCAGGGCATGGCCACGCTGCCCCTCTACTACTGCTGCATGACGCCCTACGACGACAAGTTCGTGGGGCTGCACATTCTGTTCGACAAGGATAACGTGCAGAACACGCTGGGCGAAGTGCTGGCGCGGGCGGGCAAGCGCCAGCTGCGCATTGCCGAAACCGAAAAGTACGCCCACGTTACCTTCTTCTTCTCCGGCGGGCGCGAGGCCGCGTTTGCCGGCGAGGAGCGCATCCTCATCCCCTCGCCCCAGGTGGCCACCTACGACCTGCAACCCGAAATGAGCGCCCCGCTGGTGAAGGCCGCGCTCGTGGCCGAGCTTGCCAAGCAGCAGCTCGACTTCATCGCCCTCAACTTTGCCAACGGCGACATGGTGGGGCACACGGGCGTGTACGAGGCCATCGTGAAGGCCGTGAAAACCATCGACGGCTGCGTGGACGAGGTGGTGAAGGCCGCGCAGGCCAACGGCTACACGGTGCTCATCACCGCCGACCACGGCAACGCCGACAACGCCGTGAACCCTGACGGAACGCCCAACACCGCGCACTCGCTCAACCCCGTGCCCTTCATTGTGGTGGACAAAGACGTGAAAGCCGTGCGCAGCGGCGTGCTGGCGGACATCGCCCCCACCGTGCTAACCCTCATGGGCGTTGAGATACCGAAAGAAATGACCGGAAAGGTGCTGGTATAGCGGCGGCGCTACAGGTCGATGCCGAGCTTAAAGCCCAGCACTAAGTAGGTGCCGGTGTAGCCCACGTCCCACATGCCGTTATCAAAAGAGATGCTGTCATCAAACTTTTTTCCGACAGCGCTGTAGCGAAAACCCATGCCAGCGTACAGGTCAAAGAAGAAGCCGTAGAGGGTGCCCACCTGCAAGCCCATCATCACGCTTGCCCCCACCCTGTTGATGGTTTGCTCGTTGAGCGCCTCGCCGTACTCGTAAAGCGGAAGGCCGTTTTCCGTCCCCGTCTGGTACATCCCCACGCTCATGTACTCCGCCCGGTAGTAGTTGTAGTTAAGGCCGGCAGCGCAGTACAGCGTCTTGCCTTTGTTGGGAAACACCCTGTAGTCCAGCTCAAGGCCGACGCCTTGCAGCTTGCTGATCTTTTCGCTGTACAGCGACGAGGGCTGCTTGGCGTAGTAGAACTGCGGGGCAATCACCAGCTGGTGTTGGGGCGTAAGGTAGGGCTGAACGTCCACGCGCAGGCCATCGTAAAATATCGCCTGCGGCACAAGCGCCATGCCGAGCTTGTGCACCTTGGCCGGCGGGGCGGCGGGGGCGCTATCGCCTTGCGGCGCTTGGGCTACCACGCTCTCGGCAAGCGCGAGCGCCAACGCAAAAGAAAATACTTTTTTCATAGTGTTCGTATAGTTTAAATTGGTTAGCTGCTACCGCTCTACCTCAATGGAGCTGAGCAGGGTTATGGTGTCCACCGCCGGGCTGTAGCGGTACTGCTTCAAGCCGTTGCTCCCCACCGCTATCAGCAGCCCCTTGCCGCTGACCGGAATGACCTCCTCGGCGGGAAACGCACACGTATGCTTGGGGTGGGCAACGTCGATGTTGCTCGGGTCGGCCACGCTATAGACTTTGAGCCGCCCCTTGTCGCACACAAACAGCGTGCTGTCGTCCACGCCCAAGCCCCGCGGGCTTTCCATGCTGTACTCCTTCAAAATTTGGGGGCGCTTTGCATCCTTAATGTCAATTACCATCAGCAGGTTGGCGGCACGCCAGCAGGTGGTGGAGGCGCTGTTGAGCGTAACGAATGCGTAGCTGTCGTTGACCACCACGGGGTCGCAGCTGTACACGTGCTCCACCACCGCCAGCTGCGACGGCTGCTGCGGGCTGCTCACGTCGTAGATGTACATCCCCGTCTGCGAGCCGACGAACAGCTTGCTGCCCTTGGGAAAAATGGTTTCGATGCCAACGCCCAGGCGGATGGCGCTCTTGAGCACCGGCTGGGCGGGCGCCTCCACGTCAAACACTTGCAGGCTGCTCTCGTCAACCGTGTAGAGGTAGCTGCCCACCACAGCAAACCGCGCCAGCGATCCGCCCTGACCGCCGCCGGTGCTGTCCGTGGCGCCCGATTCGGAGTTGGATGTGCACGCGCTCGTGGCGCACGCCAGCAGCGCTGCGTATATTATCTTTCGTACCATAGCTTTACTTGCTTTTAAGTTTCCACCGCACAATAACCATCTCCGCGTTGTTGTCCTGCCGGATGAAGTAGCCCCCGTCGGGCGGGGTTAGCGGCGGGAAAACGTTGCGCTTGCGAAACACCTCCCTGCGCTGCGCGAGGTCAACGCACACCAAGTCCACCGTGTTGTCGGCGTAAAGGATATTCTCCTTGACGGCCATGTCCACGCAGCCGGGGATGATGATGAAGGCCACGTTGACCGGCCTCGCGGGGTCGGCGTTGTTGATAACGTGCACCCCCTCGTACTTTTCGCCGAGGTAGATGGTGTCGCCCTTAACGTATATCTTGCCGAGGCTGCGCAGGGCGCGCGGCGCCTCGGCGTACTTCACCGACTGCTCCAAGTCGCTGCGCTTCATGTACACGGGGGAGTACGAGGTAGCGCTGCCTTCATACGGCTCAACGTAGGGGCAAGCCGTAAGCAAGGGCGCAGCAAGCAGCAGTAAAAAATATCTTTTCATACGAGCACAGTTTTTTCGTTTTGTAAAGGTAAGTATTTTTTGGTAAACTGGTGCGGGGGACTTGTGTCCAATGTCAGAAAGTGGCACCCACAAAGATGTCGCCATTTAACGATAGTTACCTACATCCATCACTTCTTTGAATGCCGCTATGCCCAACACCTGCACTTTGGGAAAATCTACTTCTTTGAGCACGTTAAAATGTTTGTCATTGGTAACTATGTACTGGGCGCCCGCGCTGATGGCACAATGTAAATTTTTTGTTGCGGAAATCCTCCCATAGCCAATGGTAAACAGAACGCTCAAAGATGGCGGGCAACAAGCAATTGGTATCTAATACGATTTTCATTTACTGCTGACGGCGATTGTGGGCATACATTATTCCCTCCATTTTGGCATTGTCCAAATGATGGCTTGTCCAAAATGCCTCGGTTTCCGTATCTACTTTTTTACGGTAAAAATCAAGCAGGATAACTTTCAGCTCTGCCAGATTTTCCTCGTGCTTAGTAAACGAAAACATCTCCACCAAATGCAGCTGGGTGGGGTTCAATGCGGGCTGTGTGTGTACCGAATAGTTCATAGTTATGTGTTTTTCTTTGCAAAGATACAAGATTTTTCCTGTCCACCAAAATTCCCGTTGAGCTGTCTTCGCCCAACGGCCCCCCCTACTGCGGCCCGGCACGCTTCTGCACCTCGGGGGAAACCATGGGGCCGTTGTTCTCCCACGTGTTGCCGGGGCCATTGGCGTTTTGCAGAAACTTTTCGGAGGGGCACCAGTTGTCCTTCACCGTGATGTAGGACGAGCCTTCGTCAGTGTAGAGGTAGAACCAGTGGTGGCGGTCGTGCACGTAGGCGGGGCGGCAGATGTCGTGCACGTAGTTTTCGGTGATGGTGGTGCCGGGCTGGGCGGAGAGGGTGTAGATGGCGGCCACGTCGTACATGCGGCGGGCGTAGCGGTGCACGTGGTTGGCGTGGATGCGGTTGTTGCGCATGGCGCTGAGGCCCTTGTGCCAGCCCCAGCCCACGCTGATGCCGGAGTAGGCCACGTCGCGCACCTCGTTGTGCTCAATGGCCACGTCGTGCACAAAGCCCGCGGCGATGCCCAGCGCCCCCCAGTCCTCGTTGGCGCAGTCCTCAACAAGGTTGTGGGCAATGCGCTCGTGGCGGCAGAGGGTGCGCCCATCGGCGGGGTCGAGGGTGAGGTGCGCCTCGTAGGGTTCGTCGCTGAAGGCGCCCAGCTGGATGCCGCTTCCGCCGATGTCGCGGAGCGTGCAGCGCTCCACGGCGTTGTGGTGGGTGCCCTCCACGAAGTCCAGCCCCGCGGCGGCGA
>JAITMY010000056.1 GCA_031290755.1 Prevotellaceae bacterium | reverse complement strand
GTATGGCGCTGTGGCAGTTAATGCAGGTATAACAAAAAACGGCAAGCTTATGTTTCACAAAACATTCTTTATGCAAAACAAAAAACCGTATGCAGGCTTAGCCAGCATACGGTTGTCATTAAAAATTTGCCTCCCCCTGCTGCTGCTCCTCTCCGCCGCTCCCGCGGGCGCGGGCGAGGCGGGGCGCTACAGCGAGGTGTGGACGTCGCAGAGCGCGAACGCCTCGGAGTCCATGCCCTGCGGCGGCGGCGACGTAGGCCTCAACGTGTGGGCCGAGGGCGGCGAGCTGCTCTTCTACATCGCCCGCAGCGGAGCCTTCGACGAGGGCAACGCCCTGCTCAAGCTGGGGCGCGTGCGGCTGCGCTTCGCGCCCAACCCCTTTGCCGAGGGCGGCGACTTCCGGCAGGAGCTGCTGCCGGAGGACGGCTACGTGAAGGTCTGCGGCGCAAGCGGCGGCCTCTCCGCCGAGGTGAGCATCTGGGTGGACGTGCACCGCCCCATTGTCCACGTGGAGGTGCAGAGCAGCCGCCCGCTACAGCTCACCGCCGGCTACGAAACGTGGCGCTACGAAGATCGCCCGCTGGCGGGCAAGGCGGCCAACGCCGGCTCGTACAAGTGGGCGCCGCAGCGGGCGCCGCTGGGCGGGGCGTGGCTGCACCGAGACAGCGTGGCCGCTGGCGAGGCGGGGCGCGTAACCTTCTTCCACCGCAACCGCGCCGACCTGCCCAACATCTTCGACGTAACCGTGCGCCAGCAGGGGCTGGACAGCGTGAAGCGCCTGCTGCGCGACCCCATCACCGGCCTCACCTTTGGCGGGGCAATGCAGGGCGAGGGCATGGGCGCGGCGGAGGGCTACCGCGGCGCCTACGCCGGCACCGCCTACCGCGGCTACGCGCTGCGCAGCCGCACCCCCCGCGCGGCGCACCACCTCACCGTAGCCCTGCACACGGCGCAGGCCTCACCGGCGGCGTGGGCAGCGGGGCTGGACAGCCTCGCCCGCCGCGCCGCCGCGCCCCCCGAGGCCGACCGCGAGGCCAGCCGCGCGTGGTGGCGACGCTTCTGGGAGCGCAGCTACATTGTGGTGGCGCCCGACAGCAGCGGCGCCCCGCCCTACCAGCTGGGGCGAACCTACCAGCTGCAACGCTACATGCTCGGCTGCAACGCCCGCGGGCAGTACCCCACCAAGTTCAACGGCGGCCTGTTCACCTACGACCCCTGCTTGGTGGACACGGCGCAGCCCTTCACGCCCGACCACCGCGCGTGGGGCGGCGGCACCTTCACCGCGCAAAACCAGCGGCTGGTGCACTACCCCATGCTCGCCGCCGCCGACTTCGACCTGCTGAAGCCCCAGCTGGACTTCTACCTGCGCGCGCTGCCCGCCGCCGAGCTGCGCACCAAAGCCTACTGGGGGCACGGCGGAGCCTGCTTCGCCGAGCAGCTCGAAAACTTCGGCCTGCCCAACTGCGCCGAGTACGGGTGGAGCCGCCCCGACTTCTTCGACAAGGGCGTAGAGTACAACGCATGGCTGGAGTACGAGTGGGACACGGCGCTGGAGTTCTGCTTCATGGCGCTGGAGCTGCACCGCTACTGCGGCGCGGACATCGCCGCCTACCTGCCCCTCGTGGAGAGCTGCCTCACCTTCTTCGACGAGCACTACCGCTACCTCGCCCTGCGGCGCGGGCGCAAGGCGCTCGACGGGAGCGGCCACCTCGTCCTCTACCCGGGGTCGGCCTGCGAAACCTACAAGATGGCCACCAACGCCACCAGCACCATCGCCGCCCTGCACACCGTGCTGCAACGCCTCATCGCCCTGCCCGACTCGCTGCTGCCGCCCCCGCGGAGGGCAGCGTGGGCGGCCATGCTCGGCACCCTGCCCCCCATCGCCCTGCGCGAGGTGAGCGGCCACACCGCCATCGCCCCCGCCAAGGCGTGGGAGCGCGTCAGCAACACCGAGGCGCCGCAGCTCTACCCCGTGTTCCCGTGGGGCATCTACGGCTTGGGGCGCCCCCACCTCGAGGTGGCCATCAACACCTACCGCCACGACCCCGACGCCCTGCGCTTCCGCAGCCACGTGGGGTGGAAGCAGGACAACATCTTCGCCGCCCGCCTCGGCCTCACCGACGAGGCCGCCGCGCTCGCCCTCAAAAAGCTCGCCCCCGCCGAGGGGCGCCGCTTCCCCACCTTCTGGGGGCCGGGCTTCGACTGGACGCCCGACCACAACCACGGCGGCGCCGGCATGGTCGGCCTGCAAGAAATGCTGCTGCAATCCAACGGCGACACCCTCTACCTCTTCCCCGCGTGGCCGAAGGAGTGGGATGTCCGCTTCAAGCTCCACGCCCCCCGCAGCACCACCGTCGAGGCCACGCTGCGCAGCGGAAAAATCGAGCGCCTGCACGTTACCCCCGCCAGCCGCGCCAAGGACGTGGTGGTGCTGCTGCCGTCAGCGACCACCCGTAAACCCTCCGCCAAATGAGCCAGCAAGCCTACTGGGAAAGCGCCGGTGCGCAGAAGGAGTTCACCACCCCGCTCCAGCTGGGCGCTTTCCAAGCGCTGGTGCACCGGAGCGCCCGCGTCCTCGACCTCGGGTGCGGCTACGGCAGAACGCTGAGCGAGCTGCACCGGAGCGGATACACGAACACCGTCGGCGTAGATTTCTCCGCAAAGATGGTGGAGCGCGGGCGGAGCGCCTACCCCCACCTGACGCTGCAAGCGATGGGCAACGGCACGGCGCCCTTTGCCGACAACGCCTTCGACAGCGTGCTGCTGCTGGCGGTGCTCACGTGCATTGCCAGCGACGACGAGCAGGCGCAGCTGCTGCGCGAAGCCCGCCGCGTGCTAAAGCCCGGCGGCGTGCTCTACGTCAACGACTTTTTGCTCAACACGGACGAAAGAAACAGAAAGCGCTACGACGAGTTTTACGCAAAGCACCACACCTACGGCGTGTTTGAGCTGCCGGACGGCGCCATCCTGCGCCACCACAGCCGGAAAGCGGCGGAGGAGAAGCTGCAATACTTTGAAAAAATATGCTTTGAAGAAATAACGTACCCAACCATGAACGGGCACCAGTCCAACGGCTACTACTACTTTGGGAAAAAGTAGCCACTTCTGAGCCGCTCAGCTGTAAATCGGAAAATATTTTGCCCGCTCACAAAAAAAATGTACTTTCGCCTCGTTGAGTAAAGAATAAAACATGGAAACAAAGACATTAAATAAGGACACAAGCGATAAAATCAGCTTCGTTACGTTCATTATTCCGCAGTTTGCCCGCGCCTACAAAATGAACCGGCAGGAGGCCTACCGGTACTTGAAAAAGTACGGCGGGCTGGACTTTCTTTTCAAGCATTGGTGGGCGCTACACACCGACAATCCGTTTTGGGCGGTGAGGGATTTGTACGAGGTGTGCTACAAAAACGGAGGGCTGCGATGAAGGTATATCACGGCAGCTATACGGAAATCGATAAGATAGACCTGTCGAAATGCCAGCCCAACAGAGATTTTGGGCGATCATTTTACGTTACCAACCTGCGCGAGCAAGCCGAATACTGGGCCGAAAGAAAGGGCGACAAGTACGATTCGGAAGGCCATGTAACCGAATATACATTCTACGAAAACGCCTTTGAGCACTACGGGCTTAAAGTACTTCGATTTGACGGGTACAGCGAGGAGTGGCTGGATTTTGTGGTGCTGAACCGCAACCCCCGCTCGCCAATTCCTGCCCATGATTATGACATTGTGGAAGGCCCCGTGGCTAATGACGATGTGGCGCAACGGATTCATCTCTATGTAAAGGGCGATTTACCCAAGTTGCAATTTCTCGAAGAACTCAAATTCAAGCATCACCCTTCACATCAAATAGCCTTTTGCACCGTCAAATCTTTGCAAATGCTGGAATGGATAGATAAAAAATCGGAGCTGAGCATGCTTAACATTGACGAAGCTATTACGCAGCACCTCGTGGCCGACTGCTACATGACCGAAAGTAAAGCCGTGGATGCCTACTTTGATTCGCAGACCTACCAGCGCCTGATTGACGAAAGTACAGGCTTCTACCAAAAGCCGTGGACGGAAATACTAAAACTCTTGCTGCAAGAATTAGCGCTAAAAGGATAAAAAACATAGTGGAGGATAACATGATGAACAAAACCATACTAACCACCAAGCCGCACTACCCCATTCTGGACGGGCTGCGGGGCGTGGCCGCCATCGTGGTGGTGGCCTTTCACCTCTGCGAAGCCCACGCCACGGGGCACTTAGACCAGCTCATTAACCACGGCTACTTAGCGGTGGATTTCTTTTTTGTGCTGTCGGGCTTCGTCATCGGCTACGCCTACGACGACCGCTGGGGCAAAATGAGCGTGGGCGACTTCTGCAAGCGCCGCCTCGCGAGGCTGCACCCGATGATTGTGGTGGGCATGGCGGTGGGCGCGGCGTGCTTCTACCTTCAGGACTCGGCGCTGTGGCCGACCATACACGGCGTTCCGCTATGGCAGATGCTGGGCATTATGCTCATCGGGATGACGCTGCTGCCCGTGCCCCCGGCAATGGACATTCGGGGCTGGGACGAAATGCACCCGCTGGACGGCCCGGCGTGGACGCTGTTCTTTGAGTACTTCGCCAATATTTTGTACGCCGTGGTGGTTCGGAAATTTTCCAAAACAGCGCTGGCGGTGCTGGTGGCCGTGGCAGGCGCCGCGCTGGTGCACCTGGCGGTAACCAGCCCGCAGGGCGACATCGTAGGCGGCTGGTCGCTGGCGCCGGCGCAGCTGCGCATTGGCCTTACGCGGCTGATGTACCCATTTTTTGCCGGCCTGCTCTTGTCGCGCGTTGCGCAGCCGGGCAGAGTGCGCAACGCCTTTGGGTGGTGCAGCCTGCTGATAGTGGCGCTGCTCGCCATGCCGCGCGTGGGCGGCAGCGAGCGCCTATGGGCCAACGGGCTGTACGACGCGCTGGCCATCACGCTGATGTTCCCGCTCATCGTTTACTTGGGCGCCAGCGGCGAGGTCAGGGGTAAATATTCTTCGCGGCTCTGCAAGCTGCTGGGCGGCATCTCTTACCCCCTCTACATCACGCACTACCCGCTCATCTACGTTTACACGGGCTGGGTGGCCGACGCCAACATCGCGCTGGCCGCCGCGTGGCCGGTGGCGCTGCTTACGCTCGCGGCGAGCGTTGCCCTCGCCTACGCCAGCCTGAAGCTGTATGACGAACCGGTGAGGAGGTGGCTGGGCAGGAGGTGGGTGAGGTAAAGAAAAAAGTATTATTTTTGCAGAAAATAATTGAAAGAAAAAATAAAACAAGATAGACCAATACAACAACAACTTGCTCGACCCTCAAAACATGGAAAATTTAATTGAGCGCAAGCAATACATGCAGATGCTCAGAAACCTGAAGAACCAAAACATTATCAAGGTCATTACGGGAGTGCGCCGGTGCGGGAAGTCCACACTGCTGCAAATGTTCGCTGCCGAATTGCTAAAAACAGGTGTTGAGCAGACACAAATCCAATTCCTGAATTTTGAGGATTTGGACACCCTTGCTATTGGCGATATTTTTCAAATTCATACACACATAAAAAACCGCCTTGTTCCCGACAAGATGAATTATATTTTTCTTGATGAAGTGCAGAATGTACAAGATTTCCAACGATTGGTGGACAGCTTGTTTATCAAGAAAAATTGCGATGTGTATATCACCGGCTCAAATGCCTACCTGCTTTCGGGAGAGCTGGCGACTTTACTCACAGGAAGATATATAACAACAGAAATGTTGCCATTTTCTTTTGCCGAGTATATGAACGTACCAAAAACAGAAACTTTGGCGCATGTTGATGTACAAGAAAATCCTGATGAATTCCTAAAATTTCTGAAAAAGGAAAGTTTTGGGAATTTAGGCGAACAGGGAATACTCACACCTGCAATGAGTAAAGGAGAAAAACTGTTTGATTATCTTTATTATGGCGGTTTCCCTTATGCCGTGGAGCTTGGGAAAAACGAACGCAGCAAGAGTTTTGTGAAGTCGGTATTGAATACGATTATAGAAAAAGACATTTTCGGACGGCACGAGATTTATTCCAAACCTGCTTTTCAAAAAGTGGTGGATTTCCTAATGGATAGTATTGGCTCGATGGTTTCGCCTAATTCAATTTCAAATACATTCAAATCAGAAAACACCCCTGTTGATAATAAAACAGTAAGCCAATATCTTGATTATCTTGCCTCGTCATTTTTGTTCTACAAAGTTCCTCGCTACGACTTGAAGGGTAAAAACCTATTGCGCACTTTTGACAAATATTATTTGTCTGATACGGGCTTTAGAAACGTGCGGCTTGCGAAAGGGAAAAGCGCAGATATAGGACACTCGCTCGAAAATGCTGTTTATCTTGAACTTCGCCGTAGATACAGTGAGGTATATATTGGAAAATGGAACGATTACGAGATAGATTTTGTAACCGTTGACAGCAATGGATATACTGCCTATTTTCAGGTAGCATTTTCAACCACAAGTAAGGAAACTCTCGAACGCGAGCTGCGACCGTTGAAGGCTGTTCGAGACTCCAACCCCAAATATTTGCTCACGACCGACATTGATTTTAATCCCGTTTATGATGGAATACGAAAAATAAATGTGTCGGATTGGCTATTGCAGAACATTGAAAAAGGAGAATGAGCTATGCCCAACACGGAGAGGTGCTGCTGCCAACAGCACCCCTCCGCCAAATGAGCCGACAGCCCTCTGCCCCCCTACAGCTTATCCTCAATGCTCCACGCAAAGGCGTTCAGCCCCTGCTCGTCGGCCTGCTCGTTGATGTTGCGCAGGCCGGCCATTAGTAGCTCGGCCTCGTGGGGGCTGACAAAGGTGATGAGCGAGCCGTTTTTGGACGGCCATGCGTGGGTGCCGTAGTGCGGCTCGCCGGTGGCGCTGCCGCGGCCTTCGGTCTCCGCCCAGCGGGTGAAGCCGCGGAGGTGGAGTTTGTCTAATAAGTGCTCCACCGGCTGGGTGAGCGACTGCCCGTAGGAGATGAATACTGCTTTCATAGGTGTATTGGGGTGTTAGGGTTGCTATTAGCTTTCGACGGTTGCCTCTACGCGGTTGGCCTTGCGCACTTTTTTGCCGCGCCCGAAGTTGAAGGCGGCGTACATGGTGGGCACCACGAGCAGGGTGAGGACGGTGGAGAAGGAGAGGCCGCCGATGATGGCCACGCCCATTGGCTTCCACATCTCCGAGCCTTCGCCGCTGCCCACCGCAAGGGGTATCATGCCGAGCACGGTGGTGAGCGTGGTCATCAGCACGGGGCGCAGGCGCGACTTGCCCGCGGAGATGACGGAGTCCTTCAGCCCCACGCCGCGCTCGCGTTGCAGGTTGGTGAAATCGACTATCACGATGCCGTTTTTGACCACGATGCCCACGAGCATGATGGCGCCGATGAGGGCAATCATGCTCAGCGAGGTGTTCGTTATCCACAGCGCGAGGAACACGCCGGTGAAGGCGAACAGGATGCTGACCATGATGATGAGCGGCAGGCCGAGGGACTCGAACTGCGCGGCCATGACGATGTACACGAGCAGGATGATGAGCGCCATGAGGGTGAGCAGGTCCATGAACGACTCCTGCTGGTCTTCCACCGAGCCGGACATGGCGATGGCCACGCCAGCGGGGACGGTAAGCTCGGCGATTTTCTCCTTGGCCTCGGCGGCCACCTCCCCCAGCGCGGCGCCGGGGGCGAGGGCGGCGGAGACGGTAACGACGCGCTGGCGGTCTTCGCGCTCGATGATGGGCGGGGTGAAGCGTTCTACCACGGTGGCCACCTCGTTGAGGCGGATGGCCTGCCCGGCGCTGTTGTAGAGCAGGATGTTCTGCACGTCGGCCACGGAGGTGCGGAAGCTTTCGTCGTAGCGCACGATGATGTCGTACTCGTCGCCGTCTTCGCGGTAGAGCGAGGCCGTAAGCCCGTTGATGCGGTTGCGCACGTAGGTGGCCGCCGTGGCGGTGTTGGAGCCGAACTTGGCCAGCTTCTCGCGGTCGAAGTCCACCACCATCTCCACCTTCATCTTCTCGCGGCTTGAGGCAACGTCGCGGGCGCCGGGGATGGTCTTCATTTTTGCCAGCAGCTCGTTGGCCACCGCGTTGGTTTGCTCAAAGTTGTAGCCGAAGATTTTTACCTCCACCGTGCTGCCGCCGCCCATCATGTTGCCCATGCCGCCGCTGGCGCCGTACTTTTCTATTTCCGGCACGCGGTCGAGGATGCGGCGCATCACGTCGCTCACCTCCTGCTTGGAGCGCTGGCGCTCGGTGGCCTTAGTCAGCGTTAGGCTGAACGCAACTTGGTTCATGCCGGAGTTGCCCATCAGCGCGGCGAACCCGCCCTCGTCGGAGGCGCCGGAGTTTACGGACAGGTACTTTATTTCGGGGATGCTGTCCACGAATACCTTTTCGATGCGGTGCGCCAGCGCGGTGGTCTCGTCCAAGTTGTAGTTCACAGGGAACTCTACCTTCATCTCCACGCGCCCGTCGTCGGACTCCGGCATGAAGTCCGTGGGCACCTGCGAAAATAGGAAGATGCTGGCCACGAAGATGAGCAGGGCGCTCACGATGACCATTGTTTTGTGGCGCACGGCCCAGCCCAGCAGCCGCGCGTAGGCGCGGTCGAGCCACGATAGGGCGGCGTCAATGGGCTTATAGACGAGGCCTATGCCCTTGTAGGTGTGCTCTGCCCTGAAGCGCAGCATCCGCGCCGAGAGCATGGGGGTAATGGTTACGGCGGCCACCACCGAGGTGGTGATGACGATGGTAACAATCCACCCCAGCTGCTTGAACATGATGCCGGCAATGCCGCCCACCATAGTGAGGGGGAGGAACACGGCGATGATGGTGAGCGTGGCGCCGATAACCGACATCCACACCTCGTTGGTGCCGTACACGGCGGCGTCGTTGGGCCGCGCCTTGCGCTCGAGGTGCTTGGTGATGTTTTCGAGCACCACGATGGCGTCGTCCACCACCATGCCGATGGCGATGGCGAGCGAGCTAAGCGAGATGACGTTGAGCGTGCCGCCCGCAATCATCAGGTAGATGAAGCTCGTGAGCAGCGAGAGCGGAATGGTGAGGCAGATGATGATGGTAGCCCGCCAGCGCCCCAGAAATATCAGCACCACGAGTATCACGAACAGGAAGGCGTACATCACCGTTTCGGTGAGCGAGTTGATGCTGTCGGTGATGTACTCCGAGGTGTCGAAGAATACCTGCACCTGCACGTCCTTGGGCATTGTTTTTTGTATTTCGGGCAGCATTTTGCGCACCGCCTCGCAGATGGCAACCGAGTTGGCGCCGCTCTGCTTCTGCACCAGAACGCGCACCGCCTTTTGGCCGTTGGCGGTGTTCTCCACCGTCATTTTCTTGATGGTGTCGCGCACGGTGGCGATGTCGCTTATCTTGATTTCCTTGCCGCCGATGTTGGCCACCACTACGTTTTTGAGCTGCTGGCTCTGCGAAAACTCAGCGTTGATGCGCAGCGACATGCGCTCCGAGCCGATGTCCATAGCGCCCGCGGGGATGTTGCGGTTTTCCGCCGCAATGATTTGCCCGATTTGCTCAATGGTGAGGCGGTAGGCCTCCATTTTTTGCGGGTCAACGTTCACCTGCACCTCGCGCGTGGGCGCACCGCCGATGGTTACCGAGCCTACGCCGTCGATGCGGTTCAGCGGGTTCGCCATCTTCTCGTCGAGCAGCTCGTAGATGCCGTCGTAGTTCTCCTTTGCCGTAACCGAGAGGAACATGATGGGCATCATCGAGG
>JAITMY010000152.1 GCA_031290755.1 Prevotellaceae bacterium | reverse complement strand
TTCGGCGCTGAGCGCGGCCAGGCTCTCCTGGCTGAACCACCACTCCCTATGGTTGCCATCCTTGGTATCTTCCTTAGCCATGTAGTGCATAAAATCAGCGCAAGAACCTTTGTTGCTCTTGCTCCCGCCGGGCACCTTGTCAAATTTTACGTACATGCGTGCCGGCTACTTTTGCTTGAGCGCGTCAAAAAGCGCCATCACCGCATCGCTCACCGCCTCGCGCATATCCGCCTGGGTGAGCAGCGGCTGGCCGCCCGGGGGCGCCAGGGAGAGCATCTGCCGGTTGGCCTTGGTAATTTCGGAGAGCACCGGGCGCAGGTTTTCCTTCTCGAAGGTGCGGATGAACGCCACCACCTGGTTGAGGCGCTTTTGGATTTCACCCAGCTGCGCCTTGGCGGTCAGCGTGGGGTGCGCGGGGTCGTCGCCGGTTTCGCTGAAGTACTGTAGCATCGCGCTGATGGCCTCGCTGCTGGTTTTTAGGGCGTGCTGCTTTTGGAACAGCTGTAGCCGTACTTTTGTGTCCTTGCCTATGCGAATGTGTGTCTGCTCCATCGCTTACTGGTTGCTCGGTGATTTTAGTACCCTTCCGGTTTCCGCATCGAAAATAAAGGTATCCACCTTGGCTACCTCGGCTTTTGGCCGCCGCCAGCCGTTGGCGTAGGCTTGCATGGCGGCGATGGCTTGCCCGAGGGGGTTTGCGCCGGCCATGCGCCGGCTTTGGCTGCGGGCGGGCGCCAGCGCTCCGGTGGGCTTCCTGTCGATGGCCTCCCGAGTTTTCTTCAAGGCCTCGCTATCCCGCGGCTTACGCGCCGCCGCCATCCTGCGCAGCGAATGCTGGTTACGGTTGACGCTGTAGGAGGTGGCGATGCCGGAGACGAGGGCTATGAGCTCGCCCTGCCTGCGGCGGGCGATGTCCCGCACCTGCGCGGCGTAGGCGGCCTCGCCTATCAGCTCCTCGGTGAGCGCGTCAATTTCCCGAAGGTCTTCGTCTATTTGGTTGGCCGCGGCCTGCATTTGCACGTTGGCGGCGATGATCTCGGCGGAGGTTTTGGCGCTGTCGGCCATGCTCTTGTAGGTCTCCAGCGCGGCCTTGTGGCGGGGCAGGGTGACGGTGGCCAGGCGGTGCAGGCGGGTGTGGGTGGTGTAGCCGTGGTAGGCGCTGGTGAGGTTTTGTATTTTTTGCAGCTCCAGCAGGTAGCTGTAGTTGGGGTCGTTCATCGCCAGCTGGACGAGGCTGTCGCTGTAGTCGAGGGTGAGCGACGAGAGGAAGTTGTCGAGCTGCCGGGTGTTGGGCGCGATGTTGTCGGCAGGGTCGTACTCGAGCGAGCGCCGGAAGTCGGAGTACCCCTCCATGCCGGGCATGTTGGGCAGGTGGTCTTTGGGGTTGATGGAGAACCCCAGGTAGCCCTCGGTGATGTGGGCGAGGTTGTGGATGTTCATGCTCCGCACCGCGTTGTAGGAGCTCACCACGTCCTTGCGGATATTCTCCTGTAGCTGGTAGGTTTTTTCGATGCCGCGCTTGGCGCTGTCCATCTTGGCCACCTGCCGGCGCGCCTCCTCAATCATCTGCTTGAGGTGCACCAATTGCTCCGCAAAGCTTTGGGCGCTCTCGATTTTACTCTCGTAGCCCATGAACTCGAGCGTGGGCGCAGAGGTTACTACTACGGCGCCCTGCGCCCCTGCCTTGTGCGCGCAGGGCAGCAGCGCTACGCTAATGCACAGCGCTTTCGCTGCCTTCATCATCTTTACTGCTTTCATCATTTTGGTTGTTTTTGGTTATGAATAAATTACCTTGCCTGTCTTTTTCAAAGCTCGCGCTCCCGTACTTGCCGAGGATGAACATCGCGTAGTAGCCCCACACGAGCGTGGTAAGCACCTCCACGGCGGGGTAGCGCCAGTAGTCTGTGAAGATAAAAAACAGCAGCCCCAGCGTGGAGAGCGCGGGGAGCGCCACGGCGCGGCACTTTAGAAGGTGCTGGCCGATTTTTGGAGTGTACGCCGCTATCTTTTTCATGGCTTGGCTATATTAGGAGTTTCCGGCGCCGGACACTGCGGCGGCGCTGCCGGCGAGGCCGGCCACCTTGCCCACGGCGCCGCCCACCGCCCCGCCGGCGCTTCCGCCGGCAACGCTGCCCACCCCGCGGCCAGCCATCGAGCTTACCTGCGTGGAGGTGGAGAGCGCCTGCCGCGCAGCCATAGACCCCACGCCCACCACCTTGCTCATGAACATGCCAGCCTGCTCGCCGCCGATGTACAGCGAGGTGATGTAGGGCACCATGCAGTAGCACAGCACCATGATTACCTGCATGGCCTTGTTCACGCCCTGGGTGCCGCCGTAGGTGTACCACTTCTCGCCAAAGTCGGTGACCGCAGTGGCGTATGATTGTGTGTTATCTACGCCAGCCATAGCGGCGCCAGCGGTTATAGGAAGAGTTACCGAAGTATTGTACGTCCCTAAATTTTGTGCATTCTCTTTGTACAGCTTGGCCATTTCCACGCTTGCCTTGATAAATTCTAAGAACACGCTGTCCAGAATGCAGATGGTGAGCGCCCAAAAGGTTACGGCGGTGTAGAACTTGAACCACTTGGCCAGAATGCCCTTGAAGGCGGGGATGGCCTCAAAAAAGATGGCGAGGCACCCGAATATAACCAGCAGGCTCAGGAACACGTTGCGGATTTGGTCTATCACAAACCGGATTATCCGGATGCTTGGTATAGAGAAAAAGTCCCAGATGCTAAACAAGGCCAGCTGTGCGCCGTTGGCAGATAGCCCTTTTACATTTACTATTTCTTTCTCAATTTCTTTGAGCTTCTCTTTTCTGGCGGCTTCTTCCTCTGGTGTCGTTGCTTTATCTAAAGCATTTTCGTCCCTCTTGTTCTCTCGCTCCAGCCATGTTTGCTGGTTGTCCAATGCGCCCTCTGCAATGCCATTGTAGGCTTTTAGCTCCTCGCTTACGCCCATCATTTCCGTGAAAAGCGCCTTGTCTCCCTTCCTTTCAAAGGTGAGGATGATGATCCCGTAGGCTTTGCTGGTAATGTCAATAGCCGTGGGGTAGAGCTGCACGAACAGGAGCAGAAAAAGAGGGGTAAAGAGATACTTTTTGAAGTCGAGCTTTTGGGTTACCCCAAACAAAAAGCTGGCGTACCCCCACGCAAATAAAGCTACCAAAAGGAAGGGCATTACCTTTAGTACCATCAGGCGGACATCCAGGGCGAGCTCGCCCATCGCGTCGATAAATAGCTTCGGTGCAGTTAGTGTTTCCATAGGTGTTAGTTAGATTAAGGTTTGCTTTAAGGCCAGCACATTTTCCATTATTCTCTTCTTGTTGCGCTCGATGTCCACGCCCGAGGCAAATGCCGGCGCGGGGTACTCGTCTTCCTTCAGGTGGTGCACGTCGCTCCAGCGCTTGAACTTGGCGCGGTAAAAGGCCGAGGGCAGGCGGTTGATTATTTTGCCGGCAAATTCACCTTTGGAAAACTGGCTGATTTCCTGCGGCTTCAGTATGCTTTTTTCCTGCACGTTGAACGACACGCTGTCGTTGACGTTGCGCCCGTTCTCGCTCATGCTGTTGCTCGACGAGGTGCTCTGCATCAGCCGCTCCTCGCGCCCGAAGAACTCGGAGGCGTACTTGAGCGTGCCCTGCTCGGTGGCGTTGCCGAAGAACACGTTGCTCAGCGACCCCAGCGCGTTGTCGCTCTTGTCCTTCCCGTAGCGGTCGCGCAGCTGCGACAGGTTTTGCCCCATCCACACCACCGCTATTTTGTTGGCGCGGCCCGTGTTCGGCAGCTGGTCGAACTCCGGAAGGTACAGCGTGGGCGCCTCGTCCAGCAAAAAAATGGACTTGCGCCGGTGCTGCACGTTCATGGTGGTGCGGCACACCGTGCCCACCAGCGAGATGAACGGCGACACCACCTTCTGCTTCTGCTGGTCGCTCACGATGCACAGCAGCGTGGGGTGGTCGGGGTGGTTGAGGTTGAAGTCCACCTCGTCGGCGGACAGCGTCCACATGATGAGCGGGTCGATGCTCGCCTGCCGCGCCACCGACTTGATGTTCGACCAGATGCCGGCGGTTTGCCCCTCCGCCTTCTTGTCGAGCGTGCTCACGAAGCTGTCCGCAAAGTTGCGGCAGTCGGGGTCTTGGCTGACCAGCTTGGCCACCTCCTCGGGCGTGGAGTGCGCCACAAACGAGAATATGTGCGGGATGTCGCACAGCGTGGGCAGGTAGCGCGAGAAGTAGAGCACCAGCGCCTTCATCAGCGCGATAGGCTCGTTAATCCAGAACGGGTCGCCCTGCGGCTTTTGCCAGTCGGGGTTGATGGCCTTCAGGCAGGTGGAGGTGTACTCCTCGATGAACTGCACGTCGGTAAGGTACTTTGGCGACAGCGGGTTGATGCGGCAGCTGCGGGTGGGGTCGGAGAAGTTCACGATTTTCAGCGCCACGTCCTCCATGGCCGAGGGGTGGCGGCGGTAGGCCGAGTATACGATGTTGGTCAGGTCGAAGTACTTAAAGTCGTACACCAGCCCCGTCCACCCGTTTTGCACCATCTGGTAAATCATCGGCGCCGCGATGGAGGCCGACTTGCCCGCCCCAGCGCCCCCGTTTACCAGCGTGCCCTGAAAGGGGTCAAGCATGTTGATGTACCCGCCCTTGACGGGGAAGCAAAAGCGTTCGGGGTGCAGGTCGGGGCGCTTGTCGCAGCCCAGCTTGGTAACATCCACCTTGGCCACGTTGGTGGTGGTGCTCAGCTCGCGGGCAAACAGCACGGCGGCCGTCGTGGAGGCCACAAACAGCAGCGGGTGCGTAGCCTTGACGTGCGCCATCAGAAAGGGGTACTCCTGTATCGCAACAAAGAAGTAGCCCACCGCGGCCAGCCCCGCTCCGTAGCACATCACGCTCACCGCCCGCTTTTGCTGGCTTTTAAAGTGCCGGTGCCCCTTGGCGTAAATGGTGTTGTAGGCCAGCAGCACAAACGAAAGAATGGCGTAGCCGCGCAGCATCCAGCCCGTGTCGGTGAACAGGGACTGCATGCCGGGCGAGGTCATAATTTCTACGACGGTCTTTGTGCCCACCCCGTAGAACCCGTTGAACCAAAAGACGTAGTCCAGCACGGCCATGGCAAAGCCCGCTAAGGCCAGCACGATGAAGGGCGGCTGCTTTTGGGCAATGTCATTGCCGCTACTTTTGCTTATCATAGTTTTTTTCGCTTACATTGATTTACCTCTGTCCATCTGTGGCGCCTGTGCTGCCCGCTTTTTAGCCTGATTGCTATTGAATTGCACCATCCGCTGCGCTACTGTCAGCG
>JAITMY010000156.1 GCA_031290755.1 Prevotellaceae bacterium | reverse complement strand
CTCAAGCCTAAGCTGCATGGGGTCGCCCGCCCCCTTGTGGGGTCGGAGGCTCAGCTCTTCGGCGTTGCTGCCATAGACGATGCAGCTGCCGAAGTAGGCGTTGAGCGGCGCGGGCAGCGTGTCGTGCTGCCGGTAGCCTTGCAGGGCAACGAGCGCACCGTGGTAGCTGCTTTTGGCGGCGAAGGTGCAGCTGTAGAAGCGGCAGGCGCCGCCCTCCACCAGCGCGGCGTTGTCGGTGTGGCCGGCAAAGAGGCAGTTGTCGGCCACCACGCGCCCGCCGCTCACCCGCAGGCCGACGGCGGCGTTCTCCACGGCGGTTTGCTTTAGCAGCAGCTGCGCGGCCTGCGCCTCGCCGAGCGTGTCCACCACCGCAAAGGCGCAGCGTGCCCCCTTTAGGCGTGCGCACTGCACCTCGGCGTGGCCGCTGGCGCTGATGCAGATGCCGCCCCACTGCCCCACGGCGTTGGCGTACCACGGGTCGTTGTAGCGGGGGAAGGAGAAGTGGCAGGGGGTGGCCGGGGTGCCGCTCACCGTCAGGGCGCCGTCCACGGTGAGGCCTGCCTTGGCGCTGAAGTAGAGCCGCGCGCCGGCCTCCACGTTCAGGGTGGCGCTGCTGTCCACCGTCAGGGTTCCGTTCACGAGGTAGGGCCTGTCGGCGGTGAAGGTGCAGGCGCCGCGCAGCGTGCTGTCGCCGTCGAGCAGGGCGACGGCCTGCCCGTAGGCCACCACTTCGAGCCTGCTGCTTAGCGCCGCGCCGTTGGCGATGAACTCGATGGCGTCGGTGAGCAGCAGCTCCCTGTTTTTTTGCACCTCGATGAAGATGAACAAGCTGTCGCGCCCAGCCAGCTTCACGCCCCCCACGCGGTAGCCCGCCTGCCCGTCAACGTTCATGCGAAAGGGTGATGCCGCGCCGCCGGCCAGCTGCACCGCATCGAAGCGCAGGTTGGCGCTCCCCGGGTTGTAAACCCTGCACGAAAAGGTGGTGGAGCCGAGGGGAGCAAAGACCGTGTCGAAGTTTATCGTGTCGCTCGAAAAGCGGAGTGTCGCCGTGCTGTCTGGCGCGAACTCGCGCTGTAGGCAGCTCGCGGCGAGGGCGACGAGCAGGGTGCCGATGAAGAGGATTCTCATTGCTTTCTGCCTACGGCTAACAGCTCCTTGGCATTTTTGATGGCGGTGTCCGTGAGCGTTTGCCCGCTGAGCATCTTGGCGATTTCCCGCACGCGCTCCTCCTCCGTCAGCCGGCGGATGTTGGTGGTGGTGCCCGCGCCGCTTTCCTGCTTGTACACGAGGAAGTGGGTTTGCCCCTTGCTGGCAATTTGCGGCAGGTGGGTGATGTTCACCACCTGAATGGACTTGCCCAGCTCCCTGATGATTTTGCCCATGCAGTCGGCCACCTCGCCAGACACGCCGGTGTCTATCTCGTCAAAGATGATGGTGGGCAGGTTGCCCGTCCACGCGATGAGCGACTTGAGGCAGAGCATGAGCCTTGATATTTCGCCGCCCGAGGCCACCCGCGCAATGTCCTGCGGGGGGACGCCCTTGTTGGCGGAGAAGAGGAAGCGGATGTCGTCCTGTCCGGTGGGCGTGAGCGCGGGCAGGGCGGCGTGCGCCACCTGCATGGTGGGGCTGGGTATGCCCAGCGACTTGAGCATGTTCACCACGTGCGATTCGACGCCGGCAAACACGCTGCTACGCGCCTTGCTCAGCTGGTCAGCCAGCGCACGGGCGTTGGCCAGCAGGGCGTCGCGCTCCTTGCGCCGCGCGGCCAGCAGCTCGTCGAGGTTGCCGATGAAGCTCACCTTTTGCCGCAGCTGCTCGCGCACCGCGAGCAGCTCGTCGAGCGTGTTCACCCGATGCTTTTTCAGCAGGGCGAAAATGAGGTCGAGGCGCTCGCTCACCTCGGCCAGCCGCGCGGCGTTGACCTCTGTGCTTTCGGCGATGGCGTCCACGTCGTGCGCAATGTCCTTCACCTCCACCAGCACGTTTTGCAGGCGGGTGGCCAGCGCTTCGGCCTTGGCAAAGGCGCCGGCCATTTTATCGAGGGCGGCCTTGGCCTCGCGCAGGGCTTTGGTGGCGCCGGCCTCGTCTGACGAGAGCAGGGCGCCTGCGCGGACAAACGCCAGCTTTATTTCTTCGGCGTGCGCCAGCTGCTGCTGCTCGCTCTCCAGCGCCTCCAGCTCGTCGGCTTGCAGCCGCGCGGCCTCCAGCTCGCTGAAGAGGTGGCCGAGGTAGTCGCTCTCGCTTTTGGATAGCTGCGCCTGCTCCTCCAGCGCTGCCAGCTGCTGCTCGGCCTGCCGGAGCTGGGCGAAGGCGGCGTGGTAGCGCTCCTGTAGGGCTTTATTGCCCGCCAGCGAGTCCACCACCTTGAGCTGGAAGGCGGCGTTTTGCAGGAGGATGTTTTGGTACTGCGAGTGGATGTCCACCAGCTTTTCGCCGATTTCCTTCAGCGCTTGGAGGGTTACGGGCTGGTCGTTGACAAAGGTGCGCGACTTCCCGTTGGGGCTGATGAGGCGGCGAATGACAACGGCGCCGTCGCTAACGTCAATGTCGCTATCCGCGAGCGCCTGCTCGATGTCCGGCGTGGCTACGGCAAACGTGCCCTCCACGATGCAGCTGCGCTCCTTGTCCTTGAGCGCCGCCATGTCCGCGCGTTGCCCCAGCAGCAGCCCCACGGCTCCAAGCAGGATGGACTTGCCGGCGCCGGTTTCGCCGGTGATGATGTTCAGCCCGTCCTGAAAGCGGATTTCCAGCTTGTCAATCAGGGCGTAGTTTTCTATGAGCAGCGATTGCAGCATGGCTCTTACTTCAGCTTTTGGTACTTGGGTTCGTTGATGTTGTTCACCTCGGTGAGCAGCTTGTAGGCGGCCTGCTTTTCGGCGGCGGGCGCCTCCGAAAAAACGTTGGCTATTTCGTCGGCCTTGGCGTCGAAGAACATGGTGTAGAAGTACAGCGTGTTGTCGGGTTTTTCCTTGTATAGCTTCTGCATTTCTTGCAGGGCCAGCATCACCTGTGCGCGGCCATCGGCGGGCTTTTCGCCCATCACGTCGAGGCCTAAGCGGTGGTAGAGGTAGTAGGCCTTGCGCTCGCGGCTGTACTTGCTGCTCGTGATGTTTTCTACCAGCCAGTAGCGGTTGCGGCGGCTTAGCCCCCCCGATGACGACCAGCCTGCCTTCGACTCTCCCTGCGCGTTCTGCGCAACGCGCTCGGCGGCGCGGAACAGGTCGGCGCCGCCAGACTCCGAAAAGCTGTCGTAGTCGATGCCCAGCACGATGTAAACCCAGAACGCCAGCACGGAGGTCAGGTTCGAGAGGTGGGAGTTGGGGCTGAACTCCAGCGGCTCGTTTTCGCGGTACGAAAACTCAAACTCGTTGTCGATGGTGTTG